>NZ_MWQG01000056.1:0-17017 GCF_002210365.1 Fibrobacter sp. UWH1 | reverse complement strand
CGGTTCCGAAAAGCTGACCTTCACCGTTACTGACCCGGAAGGTGCATCTGCCAAGGCTATGGCTGCATTTACCGTGAAGTCCATTAACGATGCTCCAGTCATGAAGGATCTTGCTGACCAGACTATCAAGGAAAAGGGCTCCTTCAAGTCCTTCAACCTGGATAACTATGTTGAAGATCTTGACCACCCGAAGAACAAGCTGAAGTGGAAGATCGAAGGTGCTAAGGAACTGAAGGTTGCTATGGATGCAAGCCACAACGTTTCTATCACCCAGCCCAACCCGTTCTGGCACGGTTCTGAAAAGATCAAGTTCTCTGTCGTTGACCCTGAAGGTGCTGCAGATAGCCGTGAAGTGACCTTCACCGTTGAATCTGTAAACGACGCTCCTGTCTTTGTTAAGGAACTGAAGGATCAGTCCATTGACGAAAAGAAGCAGTTCCAGACCATCAAGCTGGACGACCTGGTTAACGATCCTGACCACAAGAAGGCTGATCTGAAGTGGTCCTTCGACGTGAAGCCGGTTAAGGCTGGTGCTCCTGCTGCCAAGGGCAAGAAGGCTGCAAAGGCTGAAGAAGCTCCTGCAGGTGAAACCCTGTCCGTTAAGGTGGACAAGGGCGAAGGTGGCGCTCGCGTTGCTACCGTCGTTATCCCCAATAAGTACTGGAATGGTGCTGCAGACATTACCTTCTCCGTTACTGACCCTGAAGGCGCAAAGGCTGTAAAGACCGCTCGCTACGAAGTTCGTTCTATTAACGATCCTCCGAAGATTTCTGAAAAGGCCCCGAAGGGTGAAACCATTAAGGAAAATGGTGTATTCAAGACCATCGACCTTTCTACTCTCGCTTCTGACCCGGATCACAAGACCACTCAGCTGAAGTGGAGCGTGTCTGGCAACAAGGGTCTGAAGGTTGACCTCCGTAAGGACAATACCGCTATTGTTTCTGTTCCCAATGACCAGTGGAACGGCAAGGAAACTATCGCATTCACCGTTACCGACCCTGAAGGTGCATCTGCAACTCATAAGATGATCTTCGAAGTGACCCGCGTGAACGACGCTCCGGTCTTCGTCAAGAAGATTGCCGACCAGAAGATCAAGGAAAAGCAGCAGTTCGCCCAGATCAAGCTTGACGAATACGTTAAGGATCCGGACAACAAGCCCAGCGAACTGAAGTGGACCGTTTCTGGCAACAAGAAGCTGAAGGCTGAAATCAATGGTAGCCGCATTCTTACCGTTAGCGCTCCGGATCCGTATTTCTGGTGCAAGCCTGAAATGCTGGTTATCCAGGTCACTGACCCGGATGGTGCAACTACCTCTACTACCGCTACCTTCGAAATCACTTCTGTGAACGATGCTCCTGTCATGAAGGACATCCCGGCTCAGAAGATCAAGGAAAAGGGCCAGTTCAAGGAAATCGATCTTAACAAGTTCGTTAAGGATCCGGACCACAAGCTGGAAGACCTGACTTGGACCGTTAAGGTTGCCAAGGTTGGCGCTGCTGCTCCTGCTCCTGCCAAGAAGCCGGCTAAGAAGCCTGCTAAGAAGGGCAAGAAGGGTGCTAAGGTTGAAGAAGAACCGGAAGCACCGGCACCGGAACCGGTTGACGAATTCCAGGTGGAAATCGACAACAAGAACATTGCTCGTATCAAGATTGCTGATAAGTACTGGAATGGTGAACGTAACGTGACCTTCACTGTTACTGACCCTGAAGGTGCTAAGGACTCCAAGACCGTTAACTTCCTGGTTGAATCTGTGAACGATGCTCCGGCTATCGCTCCGATCCCGACCCAGACCATCAAGGAAAAGGAATCCTTCCAGCCCATCGACCTGACCAAGTTCGTTTCTGATCCTGACCATAAGATTGAACAGCTGAAGTTCGAACTGGCTCCGACCCGCGCTCTCAAGGCTTCTATCAATGCCAAGAAGCAGCTGATTGTTTCTACTCCGGATAAGTACTGGAACGGTACCGAAAAGATCAAGCTCGACGTCTTTGACCCGGAAGGTGCAAAGGCTACCCAGCAGCTGACCTTCGAAGTGACCCCGGTTAACGATCCTCCGGTAATCAGCAAGGTTGCTGGTCAGAAGATCAAGGAAAAGGAAAAGTTCCAGGTTGTTGACCTGTCCAAGTCTGCAACTGACCCGGATAACAAGCCCAATGAACTCCACTGGTCTGTTTCTGGCAACAAGGAACTGAAGGTTGATATCAAGGGTAACCGTGCTAACGTCATTACCCCGAACCCCAACTGGTTCGGTAAGGAAACCCTGACCTTCACCGTTAAGGATATCGCAGGTGCCTCTGCTTCTACTAAGGCTACCTTCGAAGTGACCCCGGTGAACGATCCTCCTGTTCTGAAGCCTGTTCAGCCCTTCGTCATCGAAGAAAAGAAGCAGTTTGCTCCCTTCGACTTCAGCAAGGTTGTAAGCGATCCGGATAACAAGCTGGAAGAACTGGTTTGGACTCTGGATAACGAAACTCCGGCTTCCAAGGCTGCCAAGAATGCTCCGGCAAAGAAGGGCAAGAAGGCCAAGGGTGCTGCTGTTGAAGCTGTTAAGCATGACCTGATCTTCAACATTGACGACAAGGGTGTGCTGACTGTTGAAATTCCGGACAAGTACTGGAACGGTACCGAAACTGTGAATGTGAACGTCTTTGACCCGGCTGGCGAAAAGGCTACCATTCCTGTGAAGTTCACCGTGAAGCCCGTAAACGATCCTCCTGTCGTGAAGGAAATTCCTGGCCAGGAAACTCTGGAAGGTAAGTCCTTCAAGGCTATCAAGCTGGATAACTACGTTACCGACCCCGACCACAAGGTTCATGAAATCAAGTGGAAGGTTACCGGTGCCAAGAACCTGGCTGTTGAAATTTCTGGTGGTCGCGAAGCTGTGATCCGCCCGAAGAAGCAGGATTGGTTCGGCGAAGAAACCCTCGTCTTTACCGCTCAGGATCCGGCTGGTGGCATGGACAAGACTGTTGCCAAGTTCGTTGTTAAGCATGTGAATGCTGCTCCGATCATGCGCGACATTCCTGACTTCACCATCAAGGAAAATGACAACAAGGGCGTTGTGGGTAAGATCAAGCTTGACCAGTATGCCCGCGATAAGGACCATCGCTTCGACGAACTGAAGTGGACCTTCACTGGCAACAAGTTCCTGACTGTCAAGTATGACAAGAACGCTAAGACCGCTATTGTTGCTATGCCGCACGAACACTGGAAGGGCAAGCCGGAACGCATTACCTTCACCGTCACTGACCCTGAAGGCGCAAAGGCTAGCAAGTCCGCTCTGTTCACCGTGATCCCCGTGAACAACGCTCCGGAAGCAAGCAACCAGACTTACATGACCCAGGAAGGCGATGAACTTAAGGTTTCCGCTTCTGAAGGCCTGATGTCCGGTGTGAATGACCCCGATGGCGAAAAGCCGGTGTCTGTTCAGATTGTCCAGAAGCCGCGCAATGGTAAGATCAACCTGAATGAAAAGGATGGTTCCTTCACCTATATGCCGAACAAGGGCTTCTCCGGTCTCGATGAATTCACCTTCAAGGTGAAGGATCCGGGTGGACTCTACTCCAAGGTCGCAACTGCTGAAATTAACGTAAGTTTCAAGATGCAGGACCTCCGCGGCGGCAAGAAGGCCGAAGCAAAGAAGGAAGAACCCAAGGAAGACAAGCCTGCCAAGGGTAAGAAGAAGGGCAAGAAGAAGTAATTCTTGAACGATCTTCTATTCCAATAAAAGTTTGACTTTTAGAGCCCTGTGACGCAAGTCGCAGGGCTTTTTTGCATTTCCCATAATAAATCAATAGTTGTACCCTTATGCTCCGTTGTAATGACCTCAAGGGTTATTGGGGTTCGCAAGTCTTTTAGGATACTTTCGTTGTTTGTTGGGTTTATATTATGGCTGGTTTTGAAAATTCCGGTGTTTGGAATTTTCTGATTTAGGGCTCTGCCCAAGGGATGTTTATGGTTAAAGGGTTGTTTGGGGCCACTGGCCTCGTGTTGGGTCTGTCTGTTTTTGCCGGCGCAAAAGCTGCAGATGGATTTAATTGGAGTGCTGTCAGCATGGGCGGTGGCGGATTCGTTAGTGCCATTGTCGCTTCTCCGCTGGAAAAGGGCCTTTTTTACGCTCGTACGGACGTGGGCGGTGCCTATCGCTGGGATGAATCCGGTGCCCGCTGGGTTTCGCTCATGGACTGGGTCGATGTGACTGAACGAGGCCTTCTGGGGGTGGAAGCCATTGCCGTTGACCCTCAGGAAGAGGGCGTGGTCTATATGATGACCGGTACCAGCTACTGGAATAATGGCCGTAGTGCGTTCTTGCGCAGTAAGGATCGCGGTAATTCCTGGGAATTGCTCTACACTTGGGACGAAGATGGTACCAAGGGAGCTAAGGTTACCAGCTTTGGTGCCCACGGAAACGGCATGGGCCGCGGAAATGGGGAAGCCTTGGCTGTGGATCCCAACGATTCGAAGATTATGTTCTACGGTTCGAAGAATAAGGGCTTGTGGAAGTCGGCTGATAACGGCTCCAGCTGGAGTCATGTGGATGCCTGGACAACTGCGGCCGGGTCTGATACGACGTGGAATGGTTCCGGTTTTAGCTTTGTTCAGTATGCGCCTGGCAGTTCCAAGAATCTTTATGCCGGTTTTTTGCGTGAGGGTTCTACCAAGAACAAGACTTTTGAAAATGTGTTTGCTTCGACGGATGGCGGTGCTTCGTGGAAGGCTTTGCCGATTCCTGATAGCTTGCGTACTACGAAGGGGGGCGGCGTTGTCCGTCTGATGCCTCAGCGTGCCGTGATTACCAAGGATGGAAGTTCCATGGTGGTGACTTTTGCCGATGGTGCCGGCCCTCATTCCATGGGTTGGGACGAAGGCTGGGGCCCGATCTGGGATGGCTTTGGTCGCGGAGCCGTACTGAAGTGCAATTTGAAGACGGGCGCCTGGACTGACGTTTCTCCTGCAGATTATCTGGATGGGGAAGGGGAGGCCAAGTATGATATGACCGACTACTCCAAGACGGATGAGTACGAATATATTGCTCCTTATGGCGGCATCACCATTAACCCTAACGATGATAAGGAAATGGTGGTGACCACGGAAGGTTACAATGGACCGCAGTTCTGGTACAAGAAGGGCGAAGACGGAAAGGATGTGTGGAGCGACCGCTGGGGTTCCAATATTTTCCATACCACAGATGGTGGCGAAACATGGATTGCCTCTTTCCGTTACTATTGGATGGAAGGTGGAGTTTATCCGACAACGCAGCAGATGGATGCTAACGGGATCGGCTGGATGCACGACGGTTCCATTCACTGGGCGGGTAGCGTGGCCATGGATCCCTTTGACCATAATCGCGTTTTCGTGACTTCTGGAAATGGAATTTTCAGGACGGACAATCTAACTGATTATACGGTGACGAAGGCGGAAAACTCCTGGGAAGAAGATCAGATTGCCATGAATCAGGTTTGGCATTTTAGTGCCCATGGCGTTGAAGAAACCGTGCCTTTCGAGGTGGTGAGCATTCCTGGCGGCCCCATGATTTCCATTATTGGCGACTACGACGGATTCCGTCATGATGATATTACCAAGTTCCCGCAGTTCCGTCATATGACGGACGTGAGCGGAACGGCAGTTCCTCTGGGAACTACCCAGGGGCTTGCCTATGCGGCGAAGTCCGGTACTTTGGTGAAGGTGGCCAATGCCCGTAAGTATGAGGGCAAGTATAGCGATGTTCCTATTGAACCTCTGCAGTTCTCTAGCGATTCCGGAAAGACTTGGACTGTGGGTACTTACTGCAAGCTTGACGAAAAGATTGCCAACGGCACCGCCGCTATTTCAACTGACGGCGAAGTGGCCTTGTTTGTTCCCATGGAAGGTAGTACCAGCGTTTACCGCTACAGCAATGCGGCCTACACGGAAGTGACGGGTATCGATAACGGTTCCTTTGTGGTGGGCGATCCTGAAAATGCGGATGTGTTCTATGCTTACAACAAGACGGAAGGCCTGTTCTACAAGAGTTCCGACAAGGGTGTTAGTTTTAGCGCTGTTGGAAAACCCGGTGTGAGCGTCTTTAAGAAGTTCCGTGCGATTCCTGGTTATGAGGGCGACTTGTGGCTGCCCATTGCTGAACAGGATCCGTCTACTGGTGTGGGCGTTGGCGGCAGTCTGCAGCACTCCACTGACGGGGGCAAGACTTGGTCTGCGGTGAAGGGCGTTGGCTATTGCGAGGCCGTTGGTTTTGGCGCTCCCAAGACGAAGGGCGGATATCCTGCAATTTATGTGTTTGCCACAATTGACGGCGTTACCGGTGTGTTCGGCTCTGATGACAAGGGCGCTTCCTGGACCCGCGTAAATGATGATGGTCATGAATTTGGCGGTCTTGCCAATGGCGAATTCGTTATGGGCGACATGAATACCTATGGTGTCGTATACATGAGTACTGCAGGCCGTGGCATTGCGGTGCGTGTTCCCGACACCTGGAAGATGGGTTCCTCTGAATCTGATGGTACAATCAAGGTTGGCCCGAGGACTCCGGCGGTTTCTGCTAGCCGTGCGGTTTATGCCCGTGGCAATCTGGAATTGACTCTGAAAAATTCCGGGGCTTCTGTCAGCGTGTTCAATATGCAGGGACAGAAACTGTTTAGCCGATTCTATGGCAGTTCCGTAAGCGTCCCCCTGAAGGAACTGGTGGGTGCCAAGGGCAGTTTCTATGTGCGTGTCGAGAGCGGTAAGCAGGTCTTGTTCAGCAATAAGGTTATTATTGCCCGATAGGGCAAACCTTTTTATAGGTTTGCAGTTCTAATAGCTTATCTGTAAAAAATATACCTGGGTGGCCTAGTGCCACCTTTTTTGTTTTTTTATGGGGAATTTCTGCTCATATTACAGAAAAAATGGGCTTTGTAGGTTTATGTTTTTAAACTTATTTTTCTAAATTTGGCGCACTATGAGTACAACTAAGAATGATTTATGGGTCGGTGTCGACGTCGGTTCTACAACCGTTAAGATTGCCGTCGTTGAACCTGAAACCAACAAGCTTTTACACTACACATACCAGCGCCATAACGCCATGCAGGCCCAGAAGGTCCATGAGGTGTTGCGCGAAGCCCACGGTTTGTTCCCGGGCAAGAACTTTAGAGTTGCTTTCTGTGGCAGTGGCGGTCAGCCCTTTGCCGAAGCCACTCATGCATTTTTCGTACAGGAAGTGGTGGCCAACGCTCTCGCCGTTCGCGCAACTTATCCTGATACCCGTGTTGCTATTGAATTGGGTGGTCAGGACGCCAAGGTGGTGTTCTTCGAGAAGGATCCCACCACAGGCAAGCTGATTGCCAGCGACATGCGTATGAATGGTGTCTGTGCCGGTGGTACCGGTGCTTTCATCGACCAGGTGGCGGAACTCCTCCGCGTGAAGACCGAGGCCTTCGAAGGTTACGCCAAGCGAGGCCAGAAGGTCTATGAAATCTCCGGCCGTTGCGGCGTGTTCGCCAAGACCGACATTCAGCCCATGCTGAACAACGGTATCGCCAAGGAAGATATCGCCCTTTCCAGCTTCCATGCCATTGCAAAGCAGACCATCGGTGGTCTTGCCCAGGGTATGGAAATTAAGCCCCCTGTCATTTTCGAAGGTGGCCCGCTGACCTTTAACCCGACCCTTGTCCGCGCCTTCAAGGAACGTCTGGGAATCACGGATGAACAGGCCATTGTGCCGGAACATTCCGAAGTACTCGTAGCTATGGGCGCCGCTCTTTCCCTGGGCTCCATGTTTGCCGACCAGGAATGCTATTACCGCGAAGAAGGCTCTCTGGACTCCCTGGTCCACTTCAACGAAATGCGTCAGGCCGAACATAAGGCCAAGGCTGCAGCCGACCTGTTCTTCAAGAACGACCTGGAATACAAGCAGTTCCTGGAAGACCATAAGATGGCAAGCAACGTCTACCCGCAGCCTGCCTCTGGTTCTACCATCAACGCCTACTTGGGTATCGACGCCGGTTCTACCACAACGAAGTTCGTTCTTCTGGATGAACAGGATAACGTGATTGACGGCTTCTACGCCAGCAACAACGGTGAACCGCTGCAGGTGCTTAAGGATGCCATGAACGAACTTACGGACCGTTACGAAGAATATGGCTGTAAGTTGAACATCCTGGGTGTGGGTACTACCGGTTATGGTGAGCAGCTTTTTGCGAAGGCTGTGCATGCCGACTACCACACTGTGGAAACAGTAGCTCATGCTAACGCCGCCCAGCGTATCTGCCCCGACGTTTCCTTCATCTTGGATATCGGTGGTCAGGATATGAAGGCAATCTCTGTTCAGGACGGTGTGGTTACCGGTATTATCTTGAACGAAGCCTGCTCTTCGGGTTGCGGTTCCTTTATCGAAACTTACGCCCGTTCTCTGGGTATTCCCATGGAAAAGATTGCGGAACTGGCCTTCAACGCCAAGAGCCCGTCTCAGTTGGGTTCTCGCTGCACCGTGTTCATGAACAGCTCCATCATTACCGAACAGCGTGATGGTAAGCAGCCTGAAGACATTATCGCCGGTATTTGCCGCTCCATTATTAACAACGTTTTCACCAAGGTGATTCGTATCCGCAACCTCAACACCCTCGGTAAGAAGGTGGTTGTGCAGGGCGGTACCTTCAAGAACAACGCTGTGCTCCGCGCCTTTGAACAGTACACTGGCCTCAAGCCCATCCGTCCGGAACGCCCGGGTGAAATGGGCGCTATCGGTATTGCGCTCCTTACCAAGAAGTTCATGGAAGAAAAGCGCAAGGAAAATCCGGATCTGAAGTCCAGCTTTATTGGCCTCGAAGCCATGAAGACCTTCAGCTGGCACAACCAGCCGGGTCAGCTCTGCCAGTACTGCACCAACCACTGCTCTCGTACCATCGTTACCTTTAGCGATGGCCAGAATTTCGTGACCGGCAATCGCTGCGAACGTGGTGAAGTGACTGCAGACCCCAACGATCCTAAGACTAAGGCCCTCATCGCAGAAATCAACAAGAAGATGATGGCAGTGCCCGACATGATTAAGCGTACCAACCAGCTGTTGGTGAAGGACTATGCTCCGGCCAAGTTGGTGGAACCGCAGCTGAAGGCCGATGGAACCCAGAAGACCATCGGTATTCCTCGTGCTCTTGAATTCTGGGCTAGCTTGCCTTTCTGGAAGGCTTTCTTCACCAGCCTTGGCTACACGGTTGTGGTAAGCCGCAGCTCTGACTACAAGATGTTCGAAGCTGGCCTCCATAGCGTTCCGTCTGATACGGTCTGCTTCCCGGCAAAGCTGGTTCACGGTCATGTGCTTTCCTTGATCGAAAAGAAGGTGGACCGTATTTTCTTCCCCATGATGGTGGCTATTCCCAGTGACCACACCAAGTTCGACGCAACCTCTGTTTGCCCGGTGGTTCAGGCTTACCCCAACATCATCAAGAATACTGACGAACCTGAAAAGAACTATGGCGTTCCCATGGATCAGCCCATCTTCCACTGGTTCAATTCCAAGCTCCGTCGCTCTCAGACCATCGACTGGTTCCATGAAAACTGGAAGCTGGACAAGAAGCTGATTTCCAAGGCTGTGGATGAAGGTGAAAAGGCTCTGAACGACTACAAGACTACTTTGCTTGAAGAAGGTCAGAAGATCCTTGATGACGTTCGCGCCAAGAATACTTTTGCCGTGGTGATTGCCGGTCGTCCGTACCATGTGGACCCGCTGATCAACCACAACATTGCCTCTCACTTTACCGCCATGGGCATTCCGGTTCTTACAACCGAATCTCTCCCTGGCGTGTATGACCAGGATGTGCCGAACCACACCCGCGTCGAAATCAAGAATACCTTCCACCTGCGTATGCTTGGCGCTACCATGATCGCTGCCAAGGATCCTAATGTGGAACTGGCTCAGATCGTTAGCTTCGGTTGCGGTCATGACTCCATCTTGACCGACGAAATGTCCCGTATGCTCCATCTGGATTCCAACAAGGAAATGCTGATGTTGAAGCTGGATGAAGGTGACGCCCGTGGTCCTGTTGGCATTCGTATCAAGAGCTTTATCGAAACGGTGAAGGCTCGCCGTGCTGCAAATCTGCCCGACAAGCCCGCTTCCAACGAACCGCTGTTCCATACTCCGTTCGTTGCCGAAGATAAGACTCGCCGTCGCATCTTGACTCCGAACCTGTCTCCTGCATTTACCGTTCTTGCCAGCGAATACATGAAGGCTAACGGCTTCATTGCCGAATACCTGCCCGTGGCCGACAAGAAGGCTGTGGAACTGGGTAAGAAGTACGTGCATAACGATATTTGCTTCCCCTGCCAGGTGAACATCGGTGAAGGTTTGAAGTGGCTGGTGGAACACCCCGAAGTAAAGCCGTCCAACGTTTCTATGTGCTTGGCCAAGAACTGCGAAAACTGCCGTGCCGTGCAGTACGCCGTGCTTGCCCGTAAGGCTTTGGATGAAGCTGGCTTCGAAGATGTTAGCATCATTACCACCGGTGACGACGTGAAGGGTATGCATCCGGGCTTTAAGACTGGCCTTGACTTTAGACTCCACATGCTGTGGGGCCTGGTGACCATGGACGCTATTGAAACCATGTACCGCGCTATTCGCCCCTACGAAGTGAACGCTGGCGACACCCAGAAGGTTTACGATGTCTGGATGCCTCGCATCATGGAAATCGGCGGTCACCTGAAGAAGACTGAACTGCCGCACCCCACCAAGATGCTGGCTGAATTCACCAAGTGTATCGATGCCTTCAACGGTATTGAAATCACCGAAGACCGTAAGAAGGGTATCCGTAAGCCTCGCGTTGCCGTGCTTGGCGAAATTCTCATGAACTATCACCCCAGCGCCAATGGCTTCGTAGAAAACTACCTGATGAACAACGGCATGGAAGTTTACCTGCCGGGTATGACCGACTTCTTCCGCGTGGACGAAGCCGTGCGTGCCGAAAAACTGAAGCGTGGTTTCTCTGCAAACCCCATTAGCGACCGCATTGTGGGTGGCATTACCGCAAAGGCCTACACACGTGCCCTGGAAACTGTTCGCAAGATCATGAAGGAACACTTCAGCCTTTACGAACATCATGCAGACTGCTACGAGTTGATGGATTACGTCCGCGACATTATCGACCCCACCTACAATACGGGTGAAGGTTGGTTGATTCCGGGCGAAATCATCTACAATTCTCAGCACGGCATCAACAGCCACATTGTGCTGCAGCCCTTCGCCTGCTTGGCTAACCACATTTCCGGTCGCGGCCTGACCAAGGCTGTTAAGGAACGTTGCCCCCATATCCAGGTCCTGTCTCTGGACTACGACCCGGATACCAGTTTCGCAAACATCGAAAACCGTTTGCAGATGCTGATCATCAACGCTCGCGAACTGGAAAAGGCTAATAAAGCGTAGAGGATAAAGGTTAAAGTTTAAAGGTTAAAGGGGCTTCGCCTCTACGCTTTATGCTTTCCGCTTTCCGCAAAAAGGACGTCGGTTTTGAGGCCGGCGTCCCTTTTGTTTTTTGAAAAAAATTCTAAATTTGGCGCCATGCTGAATGTTTCTAATGTAAGTCTTCAATATGGTAGCCGCGTTCTCTTCAAGGAAGTGAATCTTTCCTTCAAGCGCGGCAACTGCTATGGTGTGATCGGTGCAAATGGCGCCGGCAAGTCCACCTTCCTCAAGATCCTTTCCGGTGAACTGGAACCCAATACCGGTGACGTGACCAAGGACCCGGGCGAACGAATCGCCGTCCTTAAGCAGGATCACTTCGCCTACGAACAGAACACTGTTCTTGAAACTGTGATGATGGGTTTCCCGGAACTTTATGAACTGGGCAAGAAGCGTGACGAACTGTATGCTCTTCCGGAAATGACCGAAGAACAGGGCATGCAGGCCATGGAAATTGAAACCCGTTTCGGTGAAATCGGCGGTTACGAAGCTGACTCCAATGCTGCAGTGCTCCTGAAGGGTCTTGGCATTCCCGAAGAATTCCACTACAGCCTTATGGCAGATCTGGATGGCGGTCAGAAGATCCGCGTGCTCCTGGCACAGGCTCTTTTTGGCAACCCCGACATTCTTCTGCTTGACGAACCGACCAACCACTTGGATCTGGATACCGTCGCCTGGTTGGAAGATTACCTGGAACGTTTCGAAAATATCGTGATCGTGGTGAGCCATGACCGTCACTTCCTGAATGCGGTTTGCACTCATACTTGCGATATTGACTACGGCAAGATTAACATCTACGGTGGTAACTACGAATTCTGGTATGCAGCTAGCCAGCTGGCCCAGAAGCAGCGTAAGGACCAGAACCGCCGCGCCGAAGAAAAGATTGAAGAATTGAAGGCCTTTATCCGCCGCTTCGCTTCCAACGCCGCAAAGGCCAAGCAGGCTACTTCCCGTAAGAAGCTGTTGGATAAGATGACCGTCGAAGAAATGCCGGCTTCTAGCCGTAAGTTCCCCTGGGTCAACTTCAAGATGGACCGCGAACCGGGCAAGATCGTGCTGGAAGTGAATAACGCTTCTATCGACGGCGGTGATGGCATCGTTTGCAACGGTGTGAACTTCAAGCTGAACAACGGCGACAAGGTTGCCCTGGTTGGCGAATATGACACCCTGAAGACCGCCTTCTTCCAGCTCATTGCCGAAGAAACCAAGGCTGCCGACGGCGTGCTCAAGTGGGGTAGCACCATTAGCTACAACTACTTCCCCAAGAACAACGACGCTTACTTTGCCAGCGAACTTTCTCTGGTGGATTGGCTGCGCCAGTACAGTAAGGAACAGGACGAATCCTTTATCCGCGGATTCCTGGGCCGTATGCTCTTCACCGGCGAAGAAGCCCTGAAGTGCTGTAACGTTCTTTCCGGTGGTGAAAAGGTTCGCTGCATGCTTTCCAAGATGATGCTCTCCAACGCAAACTGCTTGCTGCTGGACGAACCTACCGCTCACTTGGACTTGGAAGCCATTACCGCTCTCAACAACGGCCTGACCGCTTTCCAGGGCCCGGTGATCTTCTGCTCTCAGGACCACGAATTCGTGCAGACTGTGGCAAACCGCGTGCTGGAACTGACTCCCAATGGCGTTGTTGACCGCTCCATCACCTTCGATGAATGGTATGAATCGAAGTCTAAGGGCAACAAGAAGAAGTAAGTCCTGATTTTGTGGGGACTGCAGGTCGGTCCCGCAAACTTTAAAGAAAAATCCTCGGTTTTAAACCGAGGATTTTTTCGCTATAGGAAACGTTTTTCGCTGTAGGTGCAGCGCGACTTCCAATTACTGTACGTCGATCTGTACCTTGAAGTTTGCCTTGCCCTTGTGGTTAACCAGCTGGGAACGGGGAGCGGTTGTGACCGTGACGTTCTTCTTGGTAACGCCGGACTGCTGCTGAAGGGTCTTCAGCAGTTCTGCGTTGCGCTTGGCAGCCATGTCCAGCAGTTCCTTTTCGAGAGCCTTGCGGTCCAGATTGGCGGCGTTGGCGGCAACGTAGGCGGTGTAGGCTTCGTCCTTGTCGTCGATGGCGATGATAGCCTTTTCGTCCAGCTCGTTCAGGGCGGTCTTGCCCTGAGTAGACTTGTAGAACTCGGTTTTAAGTTTGCGGGTCTTGTAGGCTTCCACCGTCTTCTTCATATTGAAGGACTGCACAAAGTTCATCTTCAACTTGGGATCCTTGGCCAGGGCAGAAACCATCTTGATTGCCTTGGCGTACTGTTCGCTTTCCATGTGGTTGTTCAGCGGGTCGATAACGATTTCGTCGTTCTTGCCCAGGTCGAAACCGATGGCGCTTGCACCGGATGCGGCGACGTTACCCACAATCTTCAGGGGAGAAAGGGCCACCTTGATCAGCAGGTTCATCACGGTCTTCCAGACAATCTTGAGGTAAGAGAATTCGGGATCCTGCATGTTGCCCTGCACGGGAACGTCAAACTGAATCTTGTCGTCCTTGTCCTTGAGAATGTACAGACCCACCTTCATGGGGACGGTGAATTCCGGGTCGCTGCCTTCTACCTTGTCGCCAACGTCGATGTTGTAGATGTCGATTGTGTTTTTGCTATCCAGGTTGAACTTGTTGATCTTGTTGTCGCTGGCGAAAGCCATGGTGCCAGAAATGATGGGGTAGCCGGTGTAGTGGAGGCTGTAGGGGCTGAAGTGCTTCAGGGCCAGATTCTTGATGCTGACATAGGCATCCATAGTGCTCAGGTCGGAGAGGGCTCCCTTGTACTTTACAGAAACGGTGCCGCCTTCGGGGAAGTTGGCGTTTACGTTAACGGTGCAGGGGGTGTCAAAGTTGATGTTGGAACCGGAAACGCTGATGCCGCTAACCTTATAGTTGAACGGCTTTTTGATGGTAAAATCGTTAGCTGTGACGGAGGTGTTCTTGACTTGCAACCTGTTCAGTACGAATTTCAGAGGCTTTGCTGGGGCGGCCTTGGCTGTTTCGGGGGCGGCTGCGACAGCGGAATCAGACTTGGAAGAGTCTACAGGTGCTTCGGTAACGACGGCTGCGGCCAGGGCGCTGTCAACTGCGCTGGTGTCCTCGGCTGCACCCTTGGGATTTAGAAGTATGTCGATGTTGGTCTTGCCGCCCTTCAGCAGGTCCAGATGGGCGAATGCGCCATCGACCACTACTGAATCCACGACAAAGTCCATTTCGTTCAGGTTAGCCTTCTTGATGCCGACCTGTACGCTGTTCACGCCGATGGTCTTTTCGGATGTTTCGGTAAGGACGATATTGTTAAGGCCTACGGTACCTGCAACATTGCTAGAAAGAACGTCATTCACATTGCCTGCAACATTCAGGTTGACGTCCAGGGAGCCGCTAAAGTCCTTATAGTTGATGAAGTCCTTCAGGTAGGGCTTGCCGCAGGCCAGTTCAAACTGCTTCAGGGCGACTGCTACATTGAAGTCCTGAGTTTTCATGTTGAAGAGAACTTTCACGGTCAGATCGCCGCCATCTGCAAACTTCAGGTTTACGCCAATGTCGGTGTCCTTGTTGTTGAAGTAGACGGCGGGAATATCTACAGAGAAATCCTGGAGGTGAATTTTTGAACCGACCTTGCGATCCTGATAGATGATGTTGCCCTTTTCCAGGACGATGTTCTGGATGGCGACATCAAATCCTCCGGTCATTTCGACGGGGTCAATGTTTATGGCCTTGATAGAATCGCCTGCGGCGGAGTCTGCAGTTGCATCAGCGGTTGCCGATGGGGTGGCTGCGGAATCTGTGGCGACGCTGTCCTGCTCACTTGCGGCGAACTTATCCAGGATGTCGCTGAAGTTGAAGCGGTCGCCGTCTTGTACTACCTGGGTGTAAAGGCCTTTCAAATAGATTTCGCTGACGTTGATTTCTTTGGACAGCAGGCGAGTGGGATTCACGTTGACGCGGAACTTTTCAAATCCCACGAAAGGTGTTGCGCCGTCCTGTTCGAAAATGGCGAAATCGTCTACGGTAACTGTGAAGGTGAACGGATTGAAGTCTACGTCGGCAATCTTCATTTTGCGGCCGATGAGTTCTTCGGAATGCTCGACTACATAGTCTTTTGCGATACCGGGGGCGATTTTGAGGGCGGCGATCACGAGAACGATCAATACCGCCAGGACAATGAGGGCAATGTAACGTTTCTTCATATTTCAAATAATAAAAAAAGTGTCCGGAAATTGCACGTTAATTATCGTGTACACGCATTTATAATGCTAGTCTTCGCCGTTGATTATCTGCAGAAATTCCTGACCGTATTTTTGCAACTTCATGGCGCCGATTCCGGGGATGTTGGCCATGTCGGTGAGGCTGGCCGGGCGTTCCTGAACCATACCCAGCAAAACCTTGTCGCTGAAGATGACGTAGGGCGGTACGTTGGCGGCGTCGGCAAGATTGCGGCGATGGATTCGCAGGGCCTCGAAAAGTACGGCGTCGCTTCCTTCCAGATTGTCCTTGGCGCTGAGGCGTACAGAAACTTTTTGCGGTTGCGAGCTTCTCTGGTTTGCGATTTTTTCTCGCTTGTCTTCTGTAATCAGGGCCAATTGAATTTCTTTTTCACCGAAGAGCACCTGCTTCCCGAATTCGGTAATGCGCAAGGTCTTCTTGTCGGTGTAGCTCATGGTAAGGCAACCTAGATGAATCATCTGCTGGATGTAGGATTGCCATTTGTCGGCGGGGGTGGCTGCCCCTACGCCAAAGGTCTTGATTTTGTCGTAACCCTTTTCGATGATTTCTGCCCGATGGGACCCCCGCAGGATGTCGATAATCATGTTGGCGTTCTCTTGTTCGCGGGTGCGGAAGATGGCACTGAGGGCTTTTTGAGCCAGGATGGTTCCGTTAAAACGGCGTGGTGGGTGGTTACAAATATCGCAGTTGCCGCAGTCTTGTTCCATGACTTCGCCGAAATAGCCTAGTAGGATTCGCCGGCGGCAAACCAGGCTGGTGGCGTAATGCTGGATTCGCTCCAACTTTTCTAGTTGCAGGTGCCGTTGCTGTGGGTCGCTGCAATCCTGGGCGAACTTGGCCAGCTGAACGATGTCGCTGTCGGAATAGAACAGCAGGGTGTCGGCCGGGAGGCCGTCGCGGCCGGCGCGTCCGATTTCCTGATAGAATCCCTCCATGTTTTTGGGCGTGTTGTAATGGATGACGAATCGTATGTTGGATTTGTCGATGCCCATGCCGAAGGCGATGGTGGCGCAGATGACCTTGGTGCGGTCGTAGATGAAGTCCTCTTGAATTCTTGCGCGTTCATCGGCGGTCATGCCGGCGTGGTAGGCGTCTGCCATGATGTGCCTTTTGCGGAGTTCGTCGGCAATAGTTTCGGTAGACTTGCGGGAAAGGCAGTATACAATTCCGCTTTCACCCTTTCTTTCTTTTATAAAGTCTGCGATTTCGTCCAGCTTACTCAATTTTTTATAGTTAAGACGAACGTCTAGGGACAAGTTCTTTCTGTCAAAACTATCCAGGATCAGATTTTCTTCGGGAATGCGAAGCTGCTGTAAAATATCCCGAATTCTATTTGCAAATGCATAATCCGAGCGGAATCTGAAGGATGCAAAAAA
>NZ_MWQG01000055.1:0-17654 GCF_002210365.1 Fibrobacter sp. UWH1 | reverse complement strand
ATGCTAGCTCTACACAAATGTGTGCTTTAGCTTGACAGAGTTAATAAAATCGATTGCATTTTGTTCACTAGAACATTTGCGCATTAAATTTGTGTTTTTTTCCAGCTTGTAACACAAAGGAGTAAATATGGAAGAGAGAAACGAAATCATCGTGTATCAGCCCGAGTCGGGAAAAAACTGACCGCATTCTCCGTGCTGAATTTTGTTTCAAAGCAGCAACTGCTGGAAATGGTGTCGCAGGCGTCCGGGAAAAAGAACAACTAAAGTTTTAAAGGGGTCGAATTCGACCCCTATTAATGGAAACTATAAAGATATTGCATTCATAAATATGTCGAATTCGCCATATTTTAAAGTGGTCAAATTTGACAACTTTATGAAGATTTATCGCAATGTTACTGATTTCCGTTATATTAACAAATTCTTGACGCGTTCTAAAATCACGTTAAACCCATTGAATTCGAGGGGTTTAAATGGGTCTTAATCAATTGTAACACAAGATAGGAGGCAATCATTTCTTTGAAGTTAAGAATCACAGGACGCGGGGGTCCGAAATTTTCGCAGCCTTTGACTTTGTCGCCATGCTGTACTTTTCAGAAATCAAGGCAATCTCGGGGACATCGTGATAGAAAAAATATCGAACGAGAACAGTCTCGTTGTGTAAGATTCCGTTTTTTTCGTTGTTGTGAAGTGGTTAGAAATTCTCAACGAAACATTTGAGGTTCCACCCTCCATATTTTCACAACCTATGGATTTAGCGTATTTTCATAAGAGGTGATTATTGAAACATTGGGTGCGAATATGAATAAGAAAATCTTTCTTGCGGCAACGCTTGTGTCCGTTTCGTCCATGGTAATGTCTTGCGGAGACGATGAATCCGTAAACAAGAACCTTGATGACGACCCCTCTCTGGAACTTCCCGAGGATACACTCAACCCGGAACAGCCCAAGGATTCCCTCAATCCTATTCAGCCTAAGGACAGCGTCTCTCAGGAACAGCCTAGCGACCCTCTCGACAAGGATGATGGCATAAACAATGAGGATGCGGTAGCAAAGTACGATATCGCTCTCACTATTGAAGATATCATCGTGGACTGGTTTGGCGGCGGCGGAGAAAAGGATGCCGACAACAACAGCTTTACCTACAAGCAATACGCCAACAACTATTGGGATATTCACGACCTGGACACGGACGTTTTCACCAAGGTTGAGATAGCTTTTACCAAGGCCGTCGAATACGACAATATTGACGTAATCGCAACCTACAGCGACGAAACCAAGACAACGGAAAGAATCTCTAGCGGTGCAAAAAATTTTGCATTGACCTTTGAACCGGGCAAAACTCTCGTTAGCTTGGCACTGGTCGTAAGCCCCAACACACCTAGTGATGCAGCGACCATTAATTTCGGTAAAATCATTATCCGCGCAAAGGACTCTGACGGCACTGTAAGCAAGATGCCAGTGAAGTCCCCAAAACTGGGCGTGGGCAATGGCAACCCTATTCTGGATTTCCAGTACTGCGCAGACCCGACCGCCATTGAATACAAGGGACGCCTCTATGTGTATGGAACCAATGACCATCAGCAGTACGAAGAAGGCGTCAGCAATACTTACGAGAAGATCAAAACTTTGGTAATGATGTCCACCGACGATATGGTCAACTGGACTTACCACGGGTTGATTCCTGTCGGCGAGGTGGCTCCCTGGATTATGGCTTCATGGGCACCAAGCATCATCAGCAAGGAACAGGCCGATGGCAGCACCCTCTTCTCCCTCTATTTCTCCAATAGCGGTTTTGGCACCGGTGTCATCCAGGCAAAGTCTCCGGTAGGCCCGTGGACATCTCCTTTGAGCAAGAGCCTTATCGATGGCGACCATCCTGTTGTAAAGGGCAGCGGTTCCATATTTGACCCAGGTGCTGTAATTGACGACAATGGCGATGGATGGCTTTCGTTTGGTAATGGTCAAGGCTGGATCGCCAAGCTCAAACCAGATCTGCACTCTCTCGATGGGGATCCGGTCAAGCTTCCGTCCCCGTTCCATTTCGAGGCTAATGAGCTCAATTATATTAACGGCAAGTACGTGTACACCTTCAACAACGACTGGGAAGATCATAAGCCCTGGGATTGGGGTGGCGAGGCGCCAACAGCCTGCAGCATGAATTACTTTACCAGCACCGAGCCGCTGAATCCCGATTCCTGGACCTACGGCGGAAACTACTTCAAGAACATGGGTGAAAATGGCATGACCTACGGCAACAACCACACCCATCTCCATAAGTATCAGGACAAGTGGTATCTGTTCTATCAGGCGGCAATTCTTGAGGCTTCCATCGGTTCCCATGGCGGTTTCCGCAGCATCTTGGTTGACGAAATCGAGGTGGACGAAGCAAAGGTTGTCATCAAGGAAGCTAAGCCGACTTACAAGGGCGTAAAGGCTATCAAGAATCTTGACCCCTATATTGTGCAGCAGGCATCAACAGCTGCGGCTACCTTGGGCATTCGCTATGTGCAGACAGAGGAACCGGGCCACATGGTGGCTACAATCGGTACTCCCAGCAAGGACGGCCCCGCCCCTACAGAAGGCATCATCGAAGTTCGTAATGTAAATTTCAGCAGTGCAAAAACTCTGAAGGCTTTGGTGAAGGGCAAGGGTTCTGTAACTCTCCGTCTTGATAAACGGGATGGTGCAAACGTTGCCACAGTCAACAGTTCTGCAAGCGACTGGCAGGAACTGGAAGCAAAGTGCAGTGGCATCACAAGCGGCGTTCACACCGTCTACTTGATAATCAAGGGTGAAGTGCAGTTCGATACCTGGCAGTTCGCGAACTAGTTGCTCAAAATTTCCTACAGATTCAGGTAGAATCACAAACCACCCCTTAAGGGGTTATTACTGCCAGCGCCTAAATGACGCTGGCTTTCTCTTCGTTCAAGCCATCGTGGACTGATGTCAAAGCAAAGCAAAAAGTTGCAAAACATCATTAAAAAACATTGCAAAAAGTTGTAAAATGTTAAAAAGAAAGCTAACGAAGGTCCTAGAAAACTGGCTAAAGTCGGGTCATGAAAAGGCACTGCCGCTTACAGGCGCCCGCCAGGTCGGCAAAACTACGGCTGTCCGCGAATTCGCAGGCAAGTTCTACAAGCATTTCGTAGAAGTGAACTTCGTAAAGAATCCCATCGCAAAGCAGGCCTTCGACTGCCCTGAACAAATAAACGCAAACAACCCACGCCCCAAAAGCGTGCCGTAAAAACGGCAGCTGGTGCAAGATGCACCCAAAAGAGTCGTTTGCGTACAGGTAGATCTATTAAATATGCATATAGCAAAACGATGCCGCCAAGCATAGCCCGGTAGCAAGCGTGAGCGTCGCCTTGCACTCTGATCTGAAATTGTCGAAGTTTCAAGCGAGGACAAGAGCAAAACTCTTTATGTACACAGGGAATATAGATAATCCAGCATGTCAGTAGGTGTCACTCAAATTTTTTCAGCGCACCTATTGCCCATTTTTATCAAATGGTTTGTCAGGCTAAAGCACACAAAAGAGCATAAATTGTCGAAATTACGCTGTTTTTGCACTGTTTGGCACAGTCGCATTACAATTATATAGTGAAAACGCAGCCATACAAAATGGCTTGACACAGCCTTTCTTTTGGCTATGTTCTACTAATTAGTAGGACAGTCATTTTATGTTGAATTTACTGAAAAAATACTAAAAAATGGTCTAAACCAACAAAAATTAGGTTAGACCAAGTATCTAAGATACAGTTTTTAGATAGGTAAATCTCAGTAAGTAAAAGGGTGTGATATTTTACTTAGTTATATTAGGTCTACACTTTGAAAGAACATTGCCTTTCTTTTTTTAGAATAGTTTATGGAAAGACAAAAAACAAAGGACCTTCCGATGAATTTCAAAAGAATTTTCAGCATTCCCTGCTGCATTGGTCTACTATTTAGTTCAGCCAATGCACTTCCCACAGCAAAAGAAGTCTTCGCGAAAATGGGAATGGGTTACAACATCGGAAACACGCTGGAAGTTCCCATGAACCCATCCGCCTGGGGAAACGATTTTCCCACCCAGGAGCTGATCGATTCCGTCAAGTCCGCAGGTTTCAACACGGTCCGCATTCCCTGCGCCTGGTACAGCCATTCCAACGCCATCGCCGTAGATTCCAACTGGACACTTTATACTCCTGACGGTGACGAGAACACCATTAATGCCGCCTGGCTGGATTCCGTAAAGACCGTGGTAGATTACGTAGTCAAGCGAGACATGTATGCCATCCTCAACATCCACTGGGATAACGGCTGGTTGGAAGACCATATCGGAACTTCCGTAGACGAAAAGATTAACGCCCGCCAGAAATCCTACTGGGAACAGATTGCCGCCAAGTTCAAGGATTACGATGAACATCTGCTGTTCGCCAGCACCAACGAACCCGGCGAAAGTGGCGACGGACTGAAACAGGACAACGCCAACACACTGAAAGCCTATCACGAAACCATGATCAAGGCCGTTCGCAGTTCCGGCGGTAACAACGCTACACGCACCATCATCGTGCAGGCACCCGACACCGACGAAAACAAGGCTCACAATTACTTGAAGGGAAACTTTCCCGCAGACCCTGCCGGCACCGACTACATGATGGGAGAATTCCATTTCTATCCCTATACGTTCGCCTTGATGGAACAGGATGCTGACTGGGGAAACACCATACGTTACTGGGGCGAAGGCAACTACTCCACCACGGATGCAGCACACAATGTTAAGAAGGGGGCCTACGCCAGCCCCGAATACGTGGATTCCGTCTTCGCCATGCTAGGAGAAGACTTCAAGGACATCCCCATGGTCATCGGTGAATTCGGCGTCATCAAGCGTCTTGAGCTGAAAGGTGAAGACCTGCGACTGCACCTGAGGTCTCGCGCCGACTACTACGGCAGAATTGCGGAACTTTCCAAGAAGTACGGATTTGTCCCTTGCATCTGGGATACCGGTGACGAAGGCAACGGCAACATGACCATCATCCGCAGAAACAAGAACCGCGGCATCCTGGATTACGAAAGTCTGAACGCCATGCGTGCCGCTTATGGTTTGCCCAAGTTCGAAGGCAACTCCATCGACGCCCTTGTAGAAAAGAGCTTGGATAATAGCGATCGTGAAATGAAGGTGATTTACAAAGCCCAAAGCGACACCGCAGAAACAGGAACTCTTAGCTACGGCTTTGCCGCCCAGGACTGGAGCCAATATACAGCCATGTCCTTGGACATCAAGTTCAAGGGATCCAGCAGCTCATGGTCTGGAGTAACCCTGTTCAACATGTCCGCAGATTGGAAATGGAAGCAGGTGAGCCTTGGTGACTTTGACGACTTTACAGGCGAATGGCAGAATATCAAGATTGCATTTGATGGTTCCTCGGAACCGGGCATGGATTTTGAAGACATTTCCAAGGTGGTAACCATCGGCATCAATGTTCAAGGCGTAGATGTGGATGCCTCCCTGGAATTGGACAACATCATCCTGTGGAAAAAGGACGGTACCAAGGTAACGTTCTTGGACTTCAATGACAACAAGGAAATGAAGTGCGAAGGCATTGCCGTAGGCGGCCTTGCTCCCTCTACCATCAATGACGGCGAAACAAGAATTACAACGCCTGCAAACACAGACTTTACTAGAGTGGGCCTGCGTTCCATTGATATCCAGCAGGGACTCATAAACGCAATCTTTATAGGAAACGAACCAGGTTCGGCCAAGGCGTTTCTAATAAACGGACTAGGTCAGATGATTGCTACTCAAAACATCAACGCAAAGGCAGGCAGCAACAGCATTCAGCTGAAGGCAGAAACCCGCGGTCCTGCAATCCTCATGATCAAGCAGGGTAGCCAGGTTTACAGCCAGAAGGTAATCCTGAAGTAATTATTATACACCCCGGGTGTTTGGGAAAAAAAGGTCCGGTCACTTGACCGGACTTTTTTTTTCATTATCATTTCTACAAATCAAAAATTTTGTTGCGAAAAAAACATCGGAATACATTGCGCTTTGAAAAATTTCAAAAGTTTATTCTTTTGGCTGTGTCAAGCCGAAACGTATGGTCGGGACTTGCTAACAAACTTTCTGGATTTTGTAAGCCCCTTCAAAACAGCATTTTTACTGTAGAAGCGCAATTTTTTGGCTGAAACCGGCTTTGGCGCCGCAGCTTTCTAATAGCAACTAAACAATCTTTTCTCAGCAATACAACTTGGCTTGACAGAGCCTGGCCAGGAACCGCATTCATAAAAAATGTCCTGACTAAAAGCCCAGAGCAATCAACGCTCCGTAGCGTTGTGTCACAGGATCCGCCAAGGGCAACACCTGTATGGACAGCAACTGTTCTTCAGCTCCGTTTTTCTCAAGTTGTTTACGCTTTATATAATCCTCACGTTTTTTGTAGTACTGGTTATATTTGTTATGACGATGAATTTTCGCCAAGGAGAAAACGCCGTAAGCCGTCCACGACGGAAGAAAGAGAAAAAGCGGCGTCGCTAGCCCCCATTCCAGTGCGGACCATTCGCAATCATTATCCTCGTTCACATTGCAACCCATCGACCATGCCCCCAACATCATGCCCGAAATCGGAGCAACGGCACTCAAGCCAACGCTCGTCCAAAAAAGAACGTCCGAAACGGATTCATCTGTGCGAAATTTCTGATGATTGTACTCATACACCTTTTCGTAGTATGCAGCGGAATCTACTTCTGCAATTGGCGTCGTTTCACTTTGAGCGAAACAGGTCGCAGCCAAGAGGCATAAAGTAAGTACAATCAGTCTCATCGGGTGGAAAGATAATTTTTTCCGACGAGGTGGATTTGTCATGCAAAAACAAGGGCTTGTAAAAACCACTTTTTTTACAGGACACTGTATACCCACAATGTTTAAATCCTACCCAAATGTTGTCCCAAGTTTACATTTAGGCAATTTTGGGAGAATTTGCGCTTGAACTGACCCTGCTTGACTGCGGTTTGACTGCGGATGGTCATAAACACGGAAAGTATACAGTGTCACGGAGAATTGAATGAATACCACTGATAAGAAAGGCGAAATAGTAATCTATGTTTCCGATGACGGGTCATCGCATCTTGAGGTGAAGCTTGAAAACGAAACTTTGTGGCTTACGCAAAAAGCCATGGCAGAGCTATTTGAAGTTGGTGTCCCTGCAATTAGCAAACACCTAAAGAACATCTTTGAGGAAGGTGAACTGGAAGAATACAACCTAGACGCAATCATTTCCGTAGGCTATCGAATAAATTCCTCGAGGGCAACGCAGTTCCGCAAATGGGCTAGCCAAATTCTCAAGGAGTACATCGTCAAGGGATTTGCGCTAGATGACAAACATCGGCGATATTCTTGAACGGAACGACATTCGTTCAAAGGATGAACTTTCGGAACTTCTGGACGTTCTAGCTTCAAATATTGGCAGTCTGACCAACCCCAAAAAGTTGTCCGACACATTCAAGAGCGTCAAGCAAGCTACATCGGAACCCCCATGAAGTTTTACTTTACCGATGCGGGACTCCGAAATGCACGATTGAACGTTAGGCAAATTGAAGAACCCCACTTAATGGAAAACGTAGTTTATAACGAACTTAAAATCCGCGATGCACTTGCTGGACCCTATAAAGAAACACCAGAATCAAGACGGTATCGTATTCTTGAACGTTTTCGACTTTTTGCTGGACGAGAATAGCCTCGTTGTGTAAGAAAGACAAACTGGTCAAAAATTTTGACCAGTTCTCAAGGGTGCCACCGACCACCTATCGATTCTCGTAGCGATTCCCGAAAACCAGGGTGTTATCCTTGGCGCCGTTCAGATTCACCAGGCGGTTGGGTTCGTAGCGCAGGCTCTTGGCGATGCCACTTTTCAGCTTTTCCTTGCGTTTGAAAAATTCCTCGGGAGTCTGGGCAGTGAGCAAAGTCTGACGGACTTCCATGGCGGCCGACGTACCAGTCTGCGGTTCGTCCGCGCAACCTTCGGAGCCATCCACAAATCCCTTGCAAAGTCGTGCAGCCAGTTGCTTTAAACGGCCCATGGCACCCATTTCCGTGCGGCCTTCTTCTTCCAGGAACTTGTAGTAGATGGAGAACACATCCAGCGCCTCTTCAGCGGTAATAATATGGGCAGGCTTACCTTCCCAGGCGTCGGCGATCTGCCCGAAAATCCAGGGGTTGTGCATGGCGCCCCTGCCAATGCTTACGCCAGACACGCCATAGGTATTGATGCGTTCCAGGGCACATTCCACACTATTCACATCGCCATTGCCAACCACGGGAATCTTTGCGGCGGCGGCCACCTTCCCGATCCAGTCCCAGTTGGCCAGACCGTTGTAGCCCTGCAGGCGAGTACGGCCGTGAACCACCAGAAGTTCCACCCCCTCCCCTTCCGCGATTTTCAAAGTTTCCATGACGTTGATGGAATCGTCATCCCAACCAATGCGGCACTTCAAGGTTAGAGGTACATTCACCTGACATGTATCCAGGGCCTTACGGGTATCGTGCAAAATTTCCTGCAGACGGGGCAAATCCCTAAGCAAACCGGATCCGCTACCCTTTCCCGCCACCTTGGGGGCCGGGCAGCCCGCATTCACCTCTATATAGTCAGGATGGAGCCCATCTGCGATTTTTTTGGCCGCAGCGGCCATCTTATCGGGATAACAGCCAAAAATCTGGATACCGAAAGGCTTTTCCTCGGGGTAGAATTTCAGCTGTTTATGGCCCGTAAGGCTAAAAATCTCGTCGGCATTGGTGGGTACGAACTCAGATACCAACAATCCCATGCGATTTCCCGACAAAACACGGCATAAACGCCTAAAAGGGGCATCTGTCACCCCGTCCATGGGGCTCAAAATGGTATTGGGAAACACCTCTAATTCACGGAGTTTAAAGGACTTAACAGCAGGTTTTAAATTTTCAACATCTTTCAACATTCTAATCACAATTATCCACAAAAAGTTCGCAGTATCAGCCCAGAAAAAATATTTAATTTCATCAGGACACCTAGCCTAACTCATTGATAAACCTATATTTACGTCGTGCCTAATATTACTAAACAAACTCTGATTCAAGAAATCGCCAAGTCCACTGGATTTGTGCGCAACGATATTAAGACCGTCATCGAACAGTTCCTCGACCTGGTGGGCGAAAAGCTGATCGAAGGCAACACCATCGAAATCCGCGGTTTCGGTACTTTCAGCTGCAAGCCTCGCAAGTCTCGTCCGGCTCGCAATCCCCGCACCGGCGAAACCGTCATGATCGAGGAACGCATGGTTCCCTCCTTCAAGTTCAGCAATGACATCAAGGATAAGATCAATTCCCTGGAAGCCATTGTGGAAGGCGTGAACGCAAAGCTGGAATCCGAAGACAAGGACGTGATGATCGCCGTCAAGTCCACCGAAGACGAAGCCTAATCAAGCGAACCAAATTTCTAACGAACCAAATTTAGTTTTTAGAGAGAGAAATGAAAGCCCCGGTTTTATAACCGAGGCTTTTATTTTTAGTCCTGCATGTTTTCGAAAGCTTCCAGAGATTCTTGTTCTCGTTTCTTTCTTCTCAATTCGCGCTCGTTTTCCTCTTGGATTTGCAGTTCCTGCTCACGTTTCATTTTTTCAGAATTATCTTTCATTATTTTTGCGTCTGTAAACATGCTAAATGTAACTGCAAAGCGATTTCTGTGATAATCCAAATCTCTTCCATAACGAAATTCAAAAGTTACCCAGCCATTGTACGTTACAAAAAAGCCTCCCCCAACCTCTTTATAAAACTTTGGTCGAGGTTCGGGAATAGTTGGTATCATAAAACCTTCGGCAGGAACCTCATAATCATATTCCACCCCATTTCTTGAAAAATGTTCCGAAAAGCCCAGCTTCAATGATTCCCCAATAGGGATTTGTTGAACAAGCATGCCGCCTGCTGAAATCCCCGAAAAGAAAATGGAACTCCATCCCATCACTCCCACATAGGGAGACACAAAACCTAGTTGAGCAAAGAGTGTAGAGGTTTGCCAACCTAGTCCACAGCTAAAAAAGCCCCTGTTATAAAATGCGGATCCTGTAACATCGAAAACCCATTCATCATAGGCTTCTTCGTCCGTTACGGAAGAATCTCTAAGCAGTTCTCCACCATAAAGTGAAAGGTTCATATTTATGGTAGAATTACCTCTTTCGTAACTTTCCATAAACGCCGCAGGAGAAGGCGGCCTCATAATAGGGCTACATCCGGTAACCACAAGAACCACAACCAGCATAATACATGCTGGAATGAATCCTCTCTTTACTCCCAATTTAGACATGATTACTTCGTCAAAGAAGTAACTTCTTCTTCCGTCATAAAGCGCCAGCCGCCGCTGCCCAAGGAACCGTCCATGGTGACAGGGCCGATGGCCTCGCGGGAAAGGGTCATCACATGGTTGCCCACGGCGGCAAACATGCGGCGCACCTGATGGTACAGGCCTTCACCGATGGAAATGACAACCGTATCCTTTTCTTCGCCGTCAATCACAATACGTTCTTCGGAAAGTTCACGGGCAAGAACCGGGCGACGTTCATCCTTCAGCATCACGCCCTTCAGAAGTTCTGCCTTCTGTTCGGCGGTAAATTCACGGGCCAAAGTCACGCGATATTTTTTCAGGTAGCCTTTCTTGGGGCTTTCCACCTTATGAATGAAATCACCCTGGTTAGAGAGTAAAATCAAACCAGAGGAATCCGCGTCCAGGCGGCCCACAGACTGCAGGCCCATGGCGGTAAAGCGATCCGGAAGCAAGCTGTAGATAGACTGATGGTCGCGGGCATTGTGGCTGCATTCCACATCAAGAGGCTTGTCCATCATGATGTACAATTTTTCAACCGTGGGAATTTCTTCTCCATTCACAACGATCGTCTCGGGGCGGGTCTTGAATTCCACGAAGGGATCGTCCACCACTTCGCCATCCATTTCCACCATACCGGCGCGGATAAGAGCGCGGGCTTCCTTGCGGGAGCCGAAACCAATTGACGCCACCAGGCGTTCCAAAGTCAAAGCAGGCATTATTCCTCCGCCATCATCTTAACAATTTTATTTCTAATCCAGCCCAGTTCAGGCAATTCATTTGTCTTCAACACGTGAGCTCGGCGACGCCAGAACTTATAGGCAATGATGCCACCATAAAACAGCGTTGCGATTAAAAGTCCTATAACGCGGCACAGATTGATGCTGGCCCGAACCTGACCGGCAGAGCGCAGTTCATGATCGTGAGTCCAGTCCATTCTGAAATCCCAGTCGCCAATGTACGGGTAACCCTTCAGAAATCCGTTCAGGGCTGCACCATAACCCATGTGCATCACCTCGCCGCGGAAACCTTCCACAAAACAATCCACAAAACGGATGCGGAACAGGCGCAGCAAGCAGAAGAACCATTTCTTCAAAGCCCAGAATGCAGTTTCGTCAAACTCCGGCGTCAAAAGAATCGTCCAGAATTCCGTATCTGTCAAAGAACGCTTTTCTGGTTTTTCTGGTTCTTCGTTTTTTTCGAGCTTTATCGCGTTTTCAGGTTTTTCTGTTTTTTCGGTTTTCTCAGATACGTCCACCTTTCCAGAAGATTCCGGTTCTTCGGACGTTTTGACTTTTACCGATTCTTCGAATTTTTTAGAAGTTTCAACCTTTTTAGGTTCTTCAGTTTTTACTTCTTCTACGAGAGGTTCAACCTTTTCAAATTCCGCAGCGACTTCAGCGGGAGCCTCAGTAGGTTCCGCAGCGATTTCCGTGACGTTTTCAGCAGATTCTGTAGCTTCGTCGACTACAGGAGTTTCCACAACTTTCGGGGCTTCCAATTTTTCCTTGGCAGGTTCCGGAGGGCGCGATTCAATTTTCGATTCTTCCACCTTTTTCTTAGGCGGCACATAAGTGGGAACCACCGCCTCCTCGTTATCCGGGCGACTATCAAAATCCCCTACGGAATATTTTTCGTCAGCGGTCTCGTCTTCCGAAAACTTCTTTTCGTACTTATAGAACTGTTTCTTGAATATGGAAAACCGGGCCTCAAATCCTTTCAGCCCAGCCTCGAAATCAATCTTAAAAATGAACGGGAAAAATAAGACAACCAACGCCAGTACACAAAGTACCGCGCCGATAACAGTCCATGGCGTAAGCCACTGCAACAGGCTTACTTCTCCGCCTCGTCGGCTTTCTTGGAGATGACTTCAATCAGTTCAGCAAAGCTCTTGGTCTTAAGAATCTGACCGAACTGTTCCTTATAGTTGCGAGCCGTAGAAAGGTCGTCAATGACCAGATCCCAGGCCTTCCAGTTACCGTTCACCTGGCTCATCTTGTATTCAAGAACAGATTCCTTGCCCTTGTTCCAGAGGTGAGCAACAACAGAAGCTTCTTCGCCGTTCTTCTTCAGCTTGGCCGGTTCATAAACGGTAGAGTCGGCGCGGTAAACTTCAAGGCGCTTGGCGCTGGAGTTCTTGACCATGCGCTGGAATTCTTCGACGAACTTTTTCTGGGAGGCTTCATCCTGAGCCTTCCAGTCGCTAGAAGACAGGGACTTCTTGGCCAACAATTCAAAGTCAAAGGATTCGTTCAGCAAGGACTTAACGCGTTCAGTTTCCTTGGCGCTACGATTAGACTTCTTGATCAAGGCCTGCAGTTCGGCATCCTTCTTCTGGATAGAAGCGACGGGATCTTCGGCTGCAAAAGCAAACAGGCTTGCACAGGCAATAGCAATTAACATTTTCTTGAACATGTTCTTCCTCACTTTTTTATTAAATTCGACTGGAAGTCCTTCAGCGACAATCCCATCTTGGAGATCAGCTGAGCAAATTCCACATTGTACTTGCAAACCGCAAAATAATAGTCCTTCTGCATAGACACATTCTGGGTGTATGCAGAAACCAGGTCGCCCGTTTTAGACTTATCCAAGTCATACTGCATGGCCGCACCCTTCAAGATAGCTTCCGAAGCGCGAAGACTTTCCTTCATGGCATCCATCTTTTCCTTGGCGGACTGCACGATATAATACTGTTCTTCAGCCTTGGCGATCAAACCATTGGCGGCATAGCCTTCCTTCAGTTGCAAGCCACGATAATCCGTCTTCGCAGCCCTGAATTTTTCCCAGTTCTTCCAGAAATTCAAGTTATAACGGAGACCAAAACCAACTGCACCAGTCAACTTGTTCACCGCGTCTTCAGAGAAGGCATCCTTCTGCATAATGCTACGGTTACCAGCCCAGCTCTTTACATATTCCACTTCGCCCATCACGAAAAATTCGGGAGCCAGTTTAGCTTCTGCCAGATCCATCTGAAGTCTACGAGCCCTAAGACCAGCGTTCAGCTGTTTCAATTCCGGATGGTTACGGAAGGTGATATCGCGAACCTCTTCCAGGGAAGGCAGACGTTCACTACGGGGAGTCAAGACAGAATCCTCCGAAGCAAAAGTGTCTTCGTCACGCATGTTCAACGCAAAACGAATTGCCAGCAACACGCGTTTCATACCCAGGTTGGCTTCAGAAACACCTTCCTTCACAGTATGCATTTTCGCCTTGAGATTCAACAAATCCATCTGGGAAACACTGGGGTCATCATCATCCAGCGCCTCTTCCATCTTCTCGTAGGCATTATCCACCTGCTTCTGGGCATCAGCGGCAATGCGAATCATTTCCTTGGCAAGCAGGTAGTTGTAATAGTAAGTCTGCAGTTCCACATCTTTCTTGTGGACCTGATGTTCAATTTCAAAATTTTTCTGTTCCAGGTCTGCTTCAAGGGCAGCCTTGCCTGCACGATACTGTCCCAGATTCAAAGGCTGCACAAATCGAGCCTGCACGCCCCAATAAGGCCCCATCTTGGAAAAATCATAGACCTCGGTCGTGTCGCCATTATCGATTTCATCACGAAGACCAGGAGCCGAACCGACCATCATACCCACATAGAAAGTGGGCAAAATAGCCTCGGCCTTCAACTGAGCAATCTTGTCTTGTTTTGACTGGGCACCAAACCTTGTTTCTGCCAGCTGGGGATCGGAATTCAAGCCCTCTTCTACAAAGCGAGACAAGTCATACCGGACCTCTCCAGCCATGACTCCAACCGCACAAAATAGCGTGGCTAAAATTTGGAATTTCTTCCCAAAACAAAACATGGACCAAATTTACAAAAAGGCGAAGATCACGGCAATCGCATTTATGCGATTTGCCATGATTGAGCCGTAATAAATGCGAACGGAGTTCGCAAATTCTTACAAGAATGAAAGTTGGGTCAAGTTTCTATACTTTGAAACAACATGTTCATAATAACGTGTGGGCAAGGGAGTTCCCTTTTCCAGCATTTTATCCACAGCGGAATGTCCAAGGTTGTAAGCAATCAGGGCATCCTTCCAGTTTCCATATTTTGCAATAAGGCGCATCAAATAGGCAGTACCGACAGTCACGTTGATTTCCGGTCTGAGCAGGTCCTCTTCCTTTTCAATAGGCAAGCCAAAACGATCCCCCATTTTCTTGGCGGTCTCCAGCTTGATCTGCATTAAACCTAAGGCACCAGAAAACTTTCCCGACTGCATTCTACCGCGGGCATTGGGATTGCCGTGACTCTCCTGGGCCACCACCGCCAAAATCAGCAAGGGATCCGTGGCATAGGACCTGGAAATCTGCCAAATCTGTTCCGACAGGAGAGCACGTTGTTCTTCTGTTAGACGGTCCTTCGAGAGGTAAGCCAAAGCCTTGTCTATCTTTATAAAATCAATAGTCCATTTTCCCCAGGTAGACAGCCTATCTAGATCATTTCGTAATTCTATTTCCTGTGCAGCAATTTCAGATAACGCACGCTGCTGGGTAAACCACCTAGACACGAAAAGACCCAAAGCGCCAAACCATAGGATTAGCGCCAAGCCCAATAACCACGCAGGAAAACGAACACTGGTCTTCATAGGAAGCCTATTCCTCGCGGCGGGTATTTTCCAGATACTCCAGGTAACCGACCCAGTCCTGAATCAAGCCAAAGGAACTGAGCCTTGTGGTATCTTGCATCACCCCAAGCTTACGCAAAGGACCAATCGTTGATTCCAGTTTATCTATTTCGCGGATGTAGCGATCTTTCTGGTTCTGCAAGGCAATAATCTGGGCTTGCTTATCAGCCAAGTCTCGCCCCTGCGTCGATACGACAATGAACAAAGTAACAATCCAACCAAGAATCAAGGTCAAAAAGGCTATAGCCACACCAGGACTGAGCGTAATACCGGAACGCAAACCATAATAAAGGCCAATCTGCTGAAGCTGTTTCTTGGTTCCAGACTTCTTGTAGGCACGACGATTTTCATAAATCTCGAAAATGTTCTGATACCTGGAAAAATACTGGAATAGTTCGTTCTTGTCGAAAATAAGAATCAGGGAAGACTTGCGGGCCTTTACGCGATTCAACAAGTCAAGAAAGAAGTCAAGATACCGCTCACTGGTAAAATGACAATTCTGCAAATTCAGAAAGTAGAAGCAACCAGGCCCTTCAACAAGCATGGCCAGCTTTTCCTTCACGGCAGAAAACTGGGAAAAACCCAGAGAGCCGGAAAGTGTGATTTCCACATCATCGCCGCTAGATTCCACCTGGATGTCAATCAAGTCAGACTTCACGGTTACCTCTTAGAAAATCGAACGGTCATGTTCAGGTTCTTTTCGGCATTGGATTCCAGCTCGACCTTCCAGAAGGGGAATAGTCGAATGCCCTGCAAGGCTTCCGGCGCCGCAGACGACGAAGCACCAAACATCGGAGACACCAGCAACGAAGCCGGAGTCTCGAACTCAAGTCTAATGCGACTGGTAGTCACCTTGTCAAGGATTTCAATAACCTTGGCTTCTGGGTAAACCAACGGAGAACTAAAATCAAAAGCAATGGCGCTGCCATTCACAAGAATTTGACGTCGGCCATTACATGCAAGAAGTCCTGTTTCAAGAAGGGAGCCAAAGAATCCCTTGGCCAAGGAGAAGGCCGCATTCGTAAGTTTAAAACGAAGATCAAAATCAGACCCTTCAGAAGAAAGTTCATAGAACTTCTCCACAAGAAGGACTCCCATCTGTTCGCTGAACGAGAAATGCTGTTCCCCCAAAAGGAGAATATCCGTCCCCCCCTCATGACGCTTCACCTGATAATCGTAGGGTTCTCGCAAAGCCCCCTCACGATATTCAAGAATCTGATCAAGCTTGGCCGCACTCAATTCCACATTGGGAATCATGAAGTCCATAAAACCCACGGCAGCTTCACCATCATCTCGCCAAGAACCTAGCAGACTGTTTTCTGAATTCTTTCCATTCAGAATTCTAAGAAAACCGCCACCGAAATAATCAAGCATAAACGAGTAGGAATGGTTCTCAGCCCAAATCTGCTTACGACCTTCCAACATAAAGTCAGCCACTTCCAGCCTGATTCCATCAAAGGAAACCAGCTCTGACAAGCGGTTTGCCGCCTGCATCAGGAACCTGGCCCCCCACCAGCGAACCAGGGGTGAACGCATACCTTCACAATCCTGCATATCTCGATAATAAATCGGAGACATCAGCGGCAACAACATTTCCAAAAAATCCTGCTTCGCCTTATCCTTCAGGTTTCCAACCGCACGCCTATACAAGGATAGCAGGCACTTGTGCAGCAGATTCACCTCGGGGCGACGGATCAGAAGCTCGCGGCAAGTCTTAGCTGCTGCAGGCAAACCAATCTTTCTACCCGCAGAAAGCAGGGAACTCAGACGACCTTCCGTACTCTGGTCGTTGACCAAACTAGAAACAGTCTTGGTCTGCAGATCATTAGTCTCTACAAAATCCAGCAGCCTTTCAAAGAACGGCACGATGTCGCCCGGCATAGGAGGAACATCCAGTAACACAACGGCAGTCTTGCCACCACGGCAATAAGGTTCCGCCAATTCCAGCCAGCGGTAATCGTCATTCTGAATCGCATTGGTGATAACCTCCGAAACAGGAACCACCCGCAAGAAGGACCCCTTGTCCTCTACCGAGTACCAGCCAGAAACCGGAGTCGTACGTCCAAGAGCATCCTGAAGGGCGGACTCCTGCACAAGGGCATATTCAAACCGATGCTTTTCCAGAAGTTCCGTCATGTCCATTTCCCAAACCATGGACGAGTTAAAGTATCCGGTCGGCTCAATGGAAAAATATTTCCAGAGCAACTCCGCCTGCTTCTGAAGCTGCATCGATTGCAATTCCGTAGGGAACAGGGGCAGCATCGCATCATGGAAACCGCCACCCAAAAATTCAAGACATCCCTCTTCAACAGCCCTGCGGAATTTACCGAACATCAAAGGCCTGGCAACACGTCCTGCAGCCTCAAGCGTAGGTCCATCCATAAAAATCGAAAAACGGAACTTGCCAGATTCAAGCACCTTGCTCATACCAGACAACAAGTTTTCCGCAACAGCATCAAGCTTTGCGTAAGCGGTCGACGGAGGCAGCTGCAATACTATAGACAGAGACGGTTTCATAAGATAAAGGATAGCAAAATCGTACGCCATAAGCTCGCACGAACACCACAATCACCATTCCCAGGTGGAAGTCCCTTGGTAAAAAACAAGAGCCCCCTGGCGAGGGCTCAAAGAAATTTTTTTAAGGTATTCTTTTGAGGGGATGATTCGTCGGGCAGGCCCCGCAAACCTGGGGACAGGCGGAAAG
>NZ_MWQG01000054.1:0-17857 GCF_002210365.1 Fibrobacter sp. UWH1 | reverse complement strand
TTAGAGTATATTTCTAGGCAAGTTAAACAAATTTACTTGGCGACTTAAATTCGCCACATAAAAAAAGGCCCCCGCTGGGGGTCTTTTGCGTTTTATGCTCTCGACGCGATTCATCAAAACTTCGTTTTGATAGCTCCTGCGCGGCTCGGCAATGAACGAACAAGTTCGTTCGCTGCACTCGCCTTATGCAGGAGTCGAACTAGTTCTCGTCGCCTAGTAAAATAAAACACCAAAGACCCAATGGGTCTTTGGCGTTTTTATGCTCTCGACGCGACTCGAACGCGTGACCTTCTCCTTCGGAGGGAGACACTCTAATCCAACTGAGCTACGAAAGCGAAAGCCTCTAGAACCGTTGAACGTTCTTCAAGGCGATTCGCAATATAGTAAAAAAGAAAACCGCCCATCTTGATTGGGGCGGCATTCTTTAAAACTTGTTCCAAAAGTTAGCTGTTATCGACCAGCAGCGCTAGAACGGGCACGAGCCTTTTCACGTTCACGACGACGCTTTTCGGTGTCATCCGGGAAGAGTTCCGGCAGGGCATAACCGATGGCGATACCGAAGACAATACCAGTCTTGTTCATACCGTCCTGGTTAACCACCTTGGAATCCCACTGACCATTCTGCCACATGCCAAGCACTTCACGCTTGCCCCAGCTGGGGTTGTCGGTGGATTCATCCCACTGGGCAGGCTTCTTTGCCAGCTTGGGAGCATAGTACATACCGATAGAGAACTGCAGGTAGTACCATTCATTGGTCATATAGGCAATAAGAACGTCAAACTGGTAACCTTCCACAGAAATCAAGGCACGAACGTTATTATCCGGTTTGATGTCATGGTCGAAGTAAACAGTGCCATAAGAAGCAGAAATACCCAGATGGAGAGGATTCTTCGGGAAGAGGTAGTAGTTAATACCGGCCTTCCAACCAGAGCCACCTTCCAATTCAAATTCTTCGAAGTCGGTGTCGGTACCCTTAGGCAGGAAACCGAAAGAACCGAATACGGCCAGATGGAACGGCAGGACGTATTCCGCACCGATACCGAAGCTCATACCCATACCGGTTTCACCCATGAAGGCATAGCGAGAACCCATACCCATCTGCAGAATGAGACGGTTACGGAGCCAGTCACGACGACGTTCGGAGTTTGCGTATTCATCCTGACGCTGTTCTTCTTCGAACTTCTTGCGTTCCAGCTGTTCCTTGCGCTGAGCGACAGTCAGATCGCCGCTGGCAAATTCTTCATCTTCCCCTTCTTCGTCATCGTCGTCCATGGCAGCAGCACGGGCAGCCTTGCCCTTAGATGCCTTCGGCGGAGCAGAGACAAAGCCATCATCGTCTTCGTCATCGTCAGAAGCAACAGACGGAGCGGAGACGTAATCGTCGTCATCATCATCCTGAGCCCAAGATACAGACGCAAAAGCGGACAAACCGAGAGTCAAACAGGTAGTCAACAAAAGTTTTTTTAACATCAAAAGCCTCTGATTATATAATCGCCTTTGGAATATAACTTATTAAATCCGCCAAATGCAAAAGCCTTTATGTAAAAGTTGATTAAAAATGCCGATTTTTATAAAAACAGCGGGTTTGTGCGACCCAAGGTCCCGCTATTCCACTTTTAACAACTTGGCTTTTATGGAGCCGAGGGCAATTTCGCACTCCATAAGGACCGGAATACGACGTTCATCATCGGTCAGCCATATAAAAATGCGGCCCTTCGACACAAAAATGCCGTCTCCATCCAGCACGGGTTCCACTTTTATAGTGTTTACCGTGCCAATTTTGGTCTTTAGGGTTTCGCGTCCATGGACAAGGACCTTCAGTTCGTAGCGTTTCTTGCCGCTCACTGCCGAAAAGCGAGAAGTATCCCCTACCGTCAACGGCAGAGTTCGGACCAGGTAAAAGGCAGACATGATGCTGTGCTCGATACCCTGGATGGCCACGACGGTATCGGCGGAGCGCTTGACCTTGCGAACCTTTCCGTCGGTAAAGACCGTGTCGGAAAGCCATGCCTTTTCGCCCTTGCGGTCGAACCGGATTACGGACTTGTTATGGTAGCTACCCTCGTTCAAGGTCTTGCGGAAAACTTCCGTCATGAGACCCTTGTTACGAACGCGGGTGTAGATGGTGTCAGACACCGGATAGATTTTCTTGAGGGACCCCTCGTCATGAGCCAAGGTGTAGAATTCAGTCTTGCCGTCCTTGGAAGGTTTGACCTCCAGCACGGCCTTGCCTGCAGTAATGATACCCCAGCCCAGACTAAAAGTCAGACGTTCACCCTTCATCCAGGGAGCCTTGACCTCGGGAAGGTTCGGCTCACCGGCAAAGGATGAAGTAGAAAGCAGGCCTAGAAACGCAAATGCAAAAAACAACTTAGACACAAAGCCAAATATGCACTTGATTTTTTCCACGATCCTAACCACTTCCTACCGTCTACTTCCTACTACCTACTAGCCTTCGATGTCGCCCAGACCCTTGCGGTATTCCACAAGCTTTGCCTTGACGGCAGGGTCAGTGAGAGCGACGATGTGGGCGGCCAGGTAGCCGGCGTTCTTGCCGTTACCGATACCAACAGTTGCAACAGGAATGCCACCGGGCATCTGGACGATGGAATGGAGAGCGTCCACACCGTTCAGGGGACCACCAGCGCAGGGCAGACCGATCACCGGAAGGATGGTGTGAGCGGCCAACACGCCCGGAAGAGCTGCGGCGAGACCGGCAACACCGATGATGACCTGGAGGCCACGGCCTTCAGCTTCCTTGGCGTACTTTGCAGTAGCGTTGGGAGTGCGGTGTGCAGAGTAAATGTTGAATTCCCACTTGATGCCGAAGCTGTCCAGCACAGCGGTGATCTTGTCTACAACTTCCTGGTCGCTCTTGCTACCAGCGACGATACCAACCTTAGCGTTTTCTACTAGCATCTTACCAAACCCTTCTTACCAATGTCCTTACGATAGAACTTACCTTCGAATTCAACCTTTTCGCAAGCGGCGTATGCAACGTCCAGAGCTTCGCGAAGAGTTGCACCGTGACCTACGACGCCGAACACGCGACCACCGTTGGTGACCAGCTTGCCGTCGGCCATCTTGGTACCGGCGTGGAGAACCTGTGCGCCGTTCTTTTCGGCTTCTTCGATACCGGTAACCACCTTGCCCTTTTCGTAGGAACCAGGATAGCCAGCGCTTGCGAGAACCACGATTGCAGCGGAACCCTTGGGAGCCTTGGGAGCGCCAAGCTTGGCCAGTTCGCCCTTTTCGGCAGCGTCAAAGAGAGCCAGCACGTCGCCATCGTAAAGCGGCAGAACAATCTGGCATTCCGGGTCACCCAGACGGCAGTTGTATTCCACAACCTTGGGGCCCTTGGAGGTCACCATGATACCCACATAGAGCACGCCAGTGTAAGGCTTGCCTTCGGCAGCCATACCCTTGAGGGTGGGTTCGACAATAGTCTTCTTCACTTCGTCCAGCAGGGCGTCGGTAACGACCGGAGCCGGAGAATATGCACCCATTCCACCAGTGTTCGGGCCCTTGTCGTCGTCGAAGACGCGCTTATGGTCCTGAGCGGAAGAGAGGATCACGTAGTCCTTGCCATCGCAGACCACGAAGATGGAGGCTTCTTCGCCGTCCATGAATTCTTCGATCACGACAGTCTTGCCGGATTCGCCGAACACGGCCTTTTCGCCAAGCATTTCTTCAACAGCGTCGTCAGCTTCCTTGTCGGTCATGCAGACGATGGCGCCCTTACCAGCAGCAAGGCCGGAAGCCTTCACCACGATGGGAGCGGGATGTTCTGCCAGGAACTTCTTTGCGGAAGCCAGGTCAGTGAAAGTTTCGAATGCTGCGGTGGGGACATTGTACTTCTTCATGATGTCCTTGGAGAAAGCCTTGGAGCCTTCAAGAGCTGCAGCGCCTGCAGTGGGGCCGAAAGCGCGAAGACCGCGGGCGCGGAATTCGTCAACCACGCCAGCGACCAGCGGAATTTCCGGTCCAATGATGGCCAGGTCAATGTTGTTGGCAACAGCGAGGTCGGCAATAGCCTTGGGGTCAGCCACATCTACGGGGATGCACTTGCCCAGGTTTGCCATGCCAGGGTTGCCCGGTGCGCAGATGAGAGTGTCGCACATGGGTGACTTCTTAACAGCGAGGGCGATGGCGTGTTCACGACCGCCGCTACCGACTACGAGAATGTTCATAATGACCTCTTAAGGCGTGAGACGAGAGACGAAAGACGAGAGATGTTCCCGAAAACGTCACTAGTCCGTGGAATAATTTACGGAAACAAAAGTAGAAAAAAGCTGTCAGGAAATGTGGAAGGGGACTCGCAAAGGCTACAATGCTTTTACCTGTTCCTCGGTGAGATTCTGGTACTTAATGACCTTTTCCAAAGGAATATTGTCACGAAGCATCTCGCGAGCAGCCTGCAACTTCTCAGACAAAGCCTTTTGGCGTTCTTCCTTGCGGCCAATATCTTCGCCATCGGCTTTACCCTGCAGGTACGAGCCTTCTTTTTCGTATGCGAGATCAGTCATGCCGTCGGCCTCCAGAAGAAAAACATCATTAGTGTACGAGGAAAAAGATACATCATTTGCAAACTCCCTGTCAAGGAGACCTTCAGCTTTTTCCTCCGTGATTTCCTTATCCTCCAGAATTTCACGGAAGAGACGAAGCATGTCGGCTCGGCGGCTCCGTTCACGCTGTTCCAGCGGAGTACGGTCCTCAATAGCAAAGAACTTTTCCAATTCCACCAGGTTGATATCCAGTTTATTATAGTAAAACTTTCTATTGCGAACCAATTCCAAAGTGTGGTAGTAATGGTCTCGGTCCAGGACGAACTGATCCTCGGTTAGGATACTCAGAATGTAGATGCGCGGCAGGTCGTAGGACTTGGATTTCTTCACGGTTCTACTGATTACACGGGATGTGTAGTAGATGAGACGATCAACAAACAACTGGTTATAGTTTTGCTGAACTTCAATGAGTACAGGTTCCCCCGCCTGGGTAGTACCATAGATGTCAAAGATTGCAGTCTTCTCGTTCAGTACGCCAGGGTTTTCTTGCACGCCTAGGGAAAACTTCGAAATGGCCTTGTCACCCTCCAAGCCAAGCATTGCGTTGAGGAACATTACGGTTCGCAGCGGTTTGGCTTCGTTCGCCAATAAAATCTTGATCATTCCATCACTGAACGGATAGACATTCTTGAAGATCTTGCGATAATGGGCCAGACGGTCGGGATTCTTTTTGATATCCTTCGCCATGGCGATAAATTCCTTGCGATTCATTTTCACTCCATAAAAAAAGACCGCCGCTGCTTCCGGGCGCAAGCCCTAGGCAGTAAAGCGATCTAACAAACTATGTTACGTGATGGAATTTAGAAAGAGGCTACGAGAAAAACAAGGGACCAGGTTTCCACTGACGCATTTTGCAAACAACTGTTTGCACGAGAGCCTTGGCGATCAAGTTTACTTGAATCGACATGGCCGAGGCTTAGGTTGTTCTAGAAACAACTGTTGACACGAGTGTCGTGACCATGGCAAGTTTACTTGCCATTGGGCACCTGTCCTCGCTTGACGGGGATGACCGAGGTCAAGGTTGTTCTATAAACAACTGTTGACACGAAAACGTGGCCCTTGACTTACTGCACCAGATGGATGTATATTTGCGCAATTAAATTGCGCATTAATCTGCGCCTCGGTCATATCCAAGCAATCTTGGCTGCGACTGTCGGCGACGCCATTTTTGAAGACGGAGAAAAGCGCCAGGCCGAAGAAACCGCCCGCAGGATGCTTGCCGAAAATGAGCCCATGGAAAAGATTATCGCCTACACAAGTCTTTCCAGGGAGCAGATCGAAGCGCTCAAGAAATAATTTGTACGGGTTTAAAGGGAAAGGCTTCTGTCTGTGGACAGAAGCCTTTTTGATTTACGTTTTTTCTTTGTTTAAAATTCAGCGTTATCGGCGACATCGTAGAAGAAGTTTCCACTAAATCCACCAACAGTGTTCATCAAGGTTCTCAACCATCCACATCTGTTCGTCACATATATCTTTCTGAGTTTCTACCAGAGGTTATTCCTCAGAATCCTCCTCAGATGATTCATCCCCATTGCCAGGATTTGAGTCTTTGAGACAACGAATCGAGAATGCGCGAAGCCTAGCATTGTAGGACACATTTCCTGTTTCGCCGTTTCCCAATCCCATAGTGTAGGCGTAGTGGGTAAATGTTCCGCTAGCGGACCAGAAAATGGCACTATCGGCGACATCATAGAAAATGTCTCCACTAAATCCATCGCCAGCAGGAAGCGCGGAGAAGCCATATACATCAGTACCATCGCCACGGTTACTCCAATCACTAGTAGATTTCAGTTTAGACCCAGCAACACTAGACCCACCAACAGCGTCCATTAAGGTTTCAAGTTCCTCCCTTGTTGGCACATGATAACCTTTCGGGCAAATACCTTGATGTGGATATTCCACCGTTATCTCACATGTTTTATTGCAGAATGCAGGCAAATCCATCGCGGTGGCCCAGTCATAGAGACGGCCATACCTCTCACAGTTTTCAGGTTTGTTTTCATAGCACCAAGAGCCCTCATCGGTTTTAACATTAAGGTTCTCAGCCATCCACACCTGGTCACCAATCTTTACAGTCTTGTAGGTCTTGCCATCGCGTGAATCCTTCACGCTCCCTTGATTTTGTTTGTTGGCCGCCCCGGCTTCGCTAGGGCGGACGAGTGACGCATCGCGTTCCTCGTTGGAGTTCTGGAGACAACGCACTGAGTGGCCGTAGTACTTATTGCCGTTGAACATGTAGGCACCCCCGTAGTTGTAGTACAAGCGCATGTAGTAGGCGCTGTCGCTATCGCTATCGTACTGAGAGGCAGACCAGAAGAAGGCGTAGTAGCCGGCATCGTAGAAATAGCCATTGCTGTAACTGCTGCCTGCAGGGAGCGCGGAGAAGCCGTAGTTGTCAAAACCGTTACCATCGTCATTCCACCCGTGGCGGGACTTCAGGGCCCTGCCAGCAGTTTCTTTGCCGCCGACATTTTTCAACAGAATTTCCCATTCTTCCTTTGTCGGCAAATGCCAACCTGCTGGGCAAGCGTTCTGAGCACCACCCCAGGTGTACAAGCGACCATATTCTTTACAATTAGCGTCCTTGTTACCGTAGCACACGCTCTCTTTGGTCTTATAATTCAAGTTCTCAGCCATCCAGGTCTGATTGCCAATTTTTACAGTCTTGTAGGTCTTGCCATCGCGGGAATCCTTCACGCTCCCTTGATTTTGTTTGTTGGCCGCCCCGGCTTCGCTAGGGCGGACGAGTGACGCTTCGCGTTCCTCGTTGGAGTTCTGGAGACAACGCACTGAGTAACCGTAGTTCTTACTGCTGTAGTCCATGCGGGCAAACTCGTCGACGTAGTACAAGCCCATGCGGTAGGCGTCGTCGCCAATGCCCTCGTACTGAGAGGCAGACCAGAAGTAGGCGTTGCGGCCGGCATAGTAGAAATAGCCATAGCTGAGTCTGCCGCCTGCAGGGAGCGCGGAGAAGCCGTAGTTGTCAAAACCGTTACCATCGTCATTCCACCCGTGGCGGGACTTCAGGGCCCTGCCAGCAGTTTCTTTGCCGCCGACATTTTTCAACAGAATTTCCCATTCTTCCTTTGTCGGCAAATGCCAACCTGCTGGGCAAGCGTTCTGAGCACCACCCCAGGTGTACAAGCGACCATATTCTTTACAATTAGCGTCCTTGTTACCGTAGCACACGCTCTCTTTGGTCTTATAATTCAAGTTCTCAGCCATCCAGGTCTGATTGCCAATTTTTACAGTCTTGTAGGTCTTGCCATCGCGGGAATCCTTCACGCTCCCTTGATTTTGTTTGTTGGCCGCCCCGGCTTCGCTAGGGCGGACGAGTGACGCATCGCGTTCCTCGTTGGAGTTCTGGAGACAACGCACTGAGAAACCGTAGTACTTATTGACGTAGTTCATGCGGGCATCCTCGAGGTTGTAGTACAAGTACATGCGGTAGGCGTAGAAGCTATTGGACTCGATCTGAGAGGCAGACCAGAAGTAGGCGTAGTAGCCGGCATCGCTGAAATAGTCATTGAGGTTATTTCTGAAGCCTGCAGGGAGCGCGGAGAAGCCGTAGTTGTCAAAACCGTTACCATCGTCATTCCACCCGTGGCGGGACTTCAGGGCCCTGCCAGCAGTTTCTTTGCCGCCGACATTTTTCAACAGAATTTCCCATTCTTCCTTTGTCGGCAAATGCCAACCTGCTGGGCAAGCGTTCTGAGCACCACCCCAGGTGTACAAGCGACCATATTCTTTACAATTAGCGTCCTTGTTACCGTAGCACACGCTCTCTTTGGTCTTATAATTCAAGTTCTCCGCCATCCAGGTCTGATTGCCAATTTTTACAGTTTTGTAGGTTTTGCCATCACGTGAATCCTTCACGCTCCCTTGATTTTGTTTGTTGGCCGCCCCGGCTTCGCTAGGGCGGACGAGTGACGCATCGCGTTCCTCGTTGGAGTTCTGGAGACAACGCACTGAGTAACCGTAGCCCTTATCGTCGTAGATCATGGAGGCACCCTCGAAGCTGTAGTTCAAGTTCACGTGGTAGGCGTAGCGGCTACCGCTCCCGAACTGAGAGGCAGACCAGAAGTAGGCGAAGTAGCCGGCAGATTCGAAACTGCCAATGCGGTAACTGTGGCCTGCAGGGAGCGCGGAGAAGCCGTAGTTGTCAAAACCGTTACCATCGTCATTCCACCCGTGGCGGGACTTCAGGGCCCTGCCAGCAGTTTCTTTGCCGCCGACATTTTTCAACAGAATTTCCCATTCTTCCTTTGTCGGCAAATGCCAACCTGCTGGGCAAGCGTTCTGAGCACCACCCCAGGTGTACAAGCGACCATATTCTTTACAATTAGCGTCCTTGTTACCGTAGCACACGCTCTCTTTGGTCTTATAATTCAAGTTCTCCGCCATCCAAACCTGATTGCCAATTTTTACAGTTTTGTAGGTTTTGCCATCGCGGTTGTCTTTCAAAGTACCAGCCATTGAGCAAGCTATCAACATGCCCACCATTATTAAAATTTTCTTCATTTTTTGACCATTTCGTTAATGTCCTAGAAAGCTTCCATCCTTGATTACCAATGCCTCGGTTTTTATTTCGGTGGCACCTTTTATCGTTTTTATTTCCGCGATTTTCTTTCTCGATAGTTCTTAATGCGTCGCATAGGAATTGCTTAAAAATTCAGTTCTTCCCTTTGGCTGCGCCTTAGGGAAGAACTTTGCTGAGTTTCAACCTTGCTTCAGTCCAAGATACAGCGAACAAAAAAACCGTCGTACTTGTAACTGGTGTAGTGTGTATCCTTGTAGTCGTTGTCCAAGTACATGGATACGGCTTCGTAATCATCGCTATGAGGCTGACTAGCAGACCAGAAGATGGCGACTTCACCGACACCACGAAAATCATAATCAAAATCGAAGCCCTTCCACCTAGCCACCCCCCCCCCATCCTGAGCTAGATTTCAGTTTCGTTCCAGCGACAATTTCTTGTAATGACTTATCAGCCCTGAATAAATCTTCCCACTCACTCTCTGTAGGTATATGAAAACCACTTGGACAAATACCTTGATGGGGATACTCTACGAGGTCTTGACAACGCACCTCATTACAAGAGCTAGAGAAATTCATCGCTGCGGCCCAAGTATAAAGACGACCATACTTTTCGCAATTTTCAGGTTTATTGTCATAGCACCAAGAACCTACAGTTTTTACATTAAGGTTCTTTGACATCCATACTTGTTCACCTATAGTTACTATTTCGTATTTCTTAGCGGTTTCTTCATATCTCTTAACAGCTTCCTCATCTTTTTTTTCTATTTCCTTAACACGCTGCCTGTAATCAGCTACACCATCTAAGCAGTGTTCCAAAGTTTGATACGTTCCTTGCCACCTAAGCCAGCGCCAGCCATCACTACTCCAGCGATCACGTACACGAGTACTGTCTTTGATGACGTAGGAGTCCGTACATTTAACGGCATAATATTCGCCATAATATACAACATCGGAGCCGTCATTAAGCACATACCTACAACCGATATAACCACCATATAAACCCGGAATTACGTCACTATGGTGAACCTTCATGCACAGGTCTTCGTCGCAGCCCATAAGCATAACCGCCAACAACGACAATAGGAACATGGCTATTTTCTTCATATTATCTCTCCTTCTTATAGATGCGATTTTCCAGGTTTTGATACGGGGTTTTGTGGCCTTGTTTTTCAACTTCAGCTTTTACATTCGATAAATACTCCTGAATTTCTTTGTTTGCGCAAATACGGTTAAGCCAATAGATGAGCACATTGTTGTTCTTTTCCTTAATGATTCCCTGATTAAGCATCCAGCACACATGTTCCATCTTGGCAAGCAATTTGTCTACTAACTTTTCGCGACCGGTGCCAAATTCAACTTTTTTAAATTCAGTTTCCCTGTCAATTTCGTACAGCAGATTCATTAAGTGGTCGGAATACAAATCCTTTATGATGTCATAGTTCGCCATTGAACTATTCACCTTCACGGACTTGTTCCACTGGTAGAAAGCGAAAATCGCTGACACGACTGCTGTCGTTGCGAGAACTATATCGCAAATAGCGGAAATGCAATTGCAATCCATTTTTTACTCCTTATGGAATACAGCGAAACACGCCTCCTCTGTTAGAGAGAAGGCCGTTGCACTTATTTTTGTTGTTTTGAAAAAGGAAATTACGGCATCAATGCCAAAGCCTGAAAGTGCGTACCCCCCCCCGCAAGTTTCATGCCAATAGCACGCATTAATGGCAATACGTGGAGGCGAGTGAAAATACTTGTTTTGGAGGGGCTAGTTAGCATAGCGAAAATATAAACTAACGAGGGACGTAGGTCAACCGAACTATGGATAAGGATGCTAAATCCTTCGCTTCGCTCAGGATGACACCGGGGCCTTGCCCATGATGACACAAAAGGGTGACTCAGGATGACACGAAAGAGAAAAGCCTCAGAATGACGAGAGAGAGAAAGACCTCATGACACGCGTGAGATGGCGCGCTGGATGATGCGTGCGCGATGTACTTATTTTAAGAACAGGCTCAGCTTTCCGAAATCAAGGATTGTGATGAACACGAAGAAGCTGATGAAGAATGCGGCAGCTACGTTCTGAATAATAGTCTGAGTCTTTGTGGAAAGGGGCTTTCCGCGGAGCTTTTCGATGCCCAGGAACATAAGCAGGCCGCCATCGGTAATGGCCAGCGGAAGCAAGTTCATCACGCCAAGGTTAATGCTGATGAGTGCCAGGAGCATAAGGAATTCCTGGAAGCCGCTCATCCATACGTTACCCATGACCGCCACGATGGAAACGGGGCCGGAGAATGCGTCCATCTTGACTTGACCCTTGAAGAGGCGGCCAAAATAACGGAAGATGCTGGTGGTCATTTTCCAGCTGGTAGCGCAAGTCTTTTCAAGAGCCTCGATGGGACCGCGACGAACAAACTTTGTTTCGCGGAAGAGGACATAGCCCATCTGCACACCCACCATATAGCGTTTGTATTCTTCGTTATAGACCGGAGTCATGGGGAGAGTAAGAGTGTCGCCATTGCGTGTAACGGTTACGCGGACTTCTTCGCCCTTGGAACCATCAATCTGACGGACCACATCTTCGTAGCGGCCAATATGCTTGCCGTTAATTTCAAGAACGGTATCGTTCTGAAGAATTCCAGCCTTTTCTGCAGCGGAACCTGCCACCGGCGGCAAACGGACAATCACGCGATTCTGAGGGTAAATGCCAATATCGCCGATACCCATCTTGGTTTCGGAATCGGTGGAGTCCTGTGCGGGAATTACCAGTTCTTCGGGCACCACAACAATGGTCTGCACAGAACCTTCGCGATGGACTTCCAATTCCACATTGGCGCCAAGGCTTACGCCGATCTGTTCGCGGAAATCATCCCAACCCTGAGTGGGCTTACCGTTAATGGCGGTGATGGTGTCGCCGGGAATAATGCCTGAAACTTCGGCGGGAGAATTCTTACCTACAAAGCCAATAATCAATTCCTTGTTAGCGGGTTCCTGAACGCCCACCATGTAAAGAATCATCAAAAGGACAAATGCAAACACAATGTTGATGAAAGGTCCGGCAAAGGCGATGGCTGCGCGGGCGCCAACGGACTTAGCCATAAAATCACGTTCATCCAGAGCTTCGCCTTCCTGGATCTTGTCGGGATTTTCACCGGCCATGGCCACATAGCCACCAAAGGGAATGGCGGAAATACAGTATTCGGTTTCGCCAACCTTGTACTTCAGAAGTTTCTTGCCAAAGCCAACACTAAAGGTGTTCACCTTGACGTTATTCCACTTTGCCACCAGGAAATGACCCAGCTCATGGATAGTCACCAAAAAACTCAGGCCAATCAGGCCCAAAACAAACATCAAAACATTATCAAGGACATTTTCCATCGTTTTTCAATATAGCAAAAGGCGAGAGCAACGACGAGTTACACTATGGGCTTTATAGCAGAAAGGCGAGCCGCAAGGCTCGCCCATCCGCAGTTTTTTATTTACCGGCCAAGGGCCGGTTTTCAAAAGGTTAGAACTACTTTATCTGCATACCCTTCAAATCAAAACGTTTTCCATTGCGTTCAATGAAGACCTGCTGATCCACAAATCGCATACGGAGAGCGCCTTCTGAAGAGGAGTGCTTTGTCACAGAGGGTTTAATTGATGTAGCTTCGCCCTTGGCCACACCACCCACAGCAAAGCTAGGAGCATGGCCAGCATTAAGGGCTTCGATTGCACCAGCCAAATAAGCCAGCGGAGCATTCCAGTTAATGGCCACTTCGTTAGAAGCGTAGCTGCAGTTGTGGTCGATATAGGAAGTTGCAGGAACGCCAGTGCGGTAGTCCTTACATTCCCAACTTTCAGAACCGATGTCTTCACCGCCGGGCTGAGGACCACCCACCAACATACCGGGCACAGGGTCAGTCACCTTGTCAGCGGTACTGGGACGATGATGAGGCTTCTTCGGGGACTTGGTTCCAAAACCTGTCATAAAGGACATGTCCAGAGGATTCTTGCCCAACAGATAATCCAGGACCTTGCGGGCAGCCTTGTAGTACTTATCTTCACCAGTCAGGTAATAGGCATGCAACAGCCAGATGCCCTGATTAGCGGCCACTGCGTTGGATCCCCAGACAAAATCATCTTTAGCCATAACAACACCAAAGCCTGTTTCGGAACGTTTCACAAATTCATCGGCGGTCTTGATCAAAATGTTCTTGCTACCATCATCGGTACCGTATGTGGCAGCACCATAGGCGGCAAGACCAGAGACATCGCCCCAGTTGGGAACATTGGCTTTAGAAACATTCTGCTTGTAGGAAGCATCCCCTGTGGCAATGAACAGTTCGGTACCTGCGAACAGCTTTTCATCGTCGAGCCACTGGTCACCATATTCCCCAGTAGAAACGCCCTGGGGATTGGAATAGGTTACATTGGGATTCTGGGCACCCCATGCGTAAGCCTTCTTGGCGGCTTCAAGACACTGGGCAGCAAAAGTTGCATCGTAGGCCTTGTAGACTCGGGAAGCGGTTGCCATGACGCCTGCAAAATCAAAGGTGGCTGCACTACCCTTACCGATAACATAAAGAGTAAGTTTGTCTGCAGCGGGCATGTCATCGCCAGGGAAACCAAGGGAGGTCAACTTATGGAATACGCCACCATCGGTATCCTGCATGGTGAGCATCCAATCCAGATTGTACTTGATTTCTGCCAACAGATCAGGCAGAGTACCTTCGGCAGGAATGTTCCACTTGAGGGTCCTGAAGTAATCCGGATAGTGTTCAAACAGAGAAAGGAGTGTATAAGTAGTGATGCCGGAGTTCACGATATAACGACCATAGTCGCCAGCATCGTACCAGCCCTTACCGGAAGAAATGGAGCCCGAACCTGCGGAATTGTGAAGCTGGTAAGTGCCTGCGTTATGGCCAGCGGCACGAGCCCACTGACCAGCATAGGCCTGTTCCAACGCCATGGAGGCACGCTGATAGTAGAACCACTTCAAGGCGGCCTTAGTTACATCTTCAAATGTATTGTCGGCAATCTTAAGATCATTGCGGAGAACCTGGCCGCCCACTCGGATAGAGTAAACACCAGGAGTCTTCAAATCGGAGAAATCCACCAGAGACACATTCTGGTTGCTGGGAACCCACAGGGCGGAGGCAGACGGGGTGGCTGTCATGACGATACTGCCCGCAGCATCCACGATTTCGACAGGGCCGCTAACATCCTGAACGGTGAATTCCTTGGCATCATTTGAACGATAACCAATCTGGTTGATGTAGGCATTGGCACCAAAAGCTGTAGAAGCCAGAGTCAATGCAGAAATGGCCAACGGCGCAAACTGTTTGAGACCGAATTTTGAAAACATACACATCTCCTTACACTTATTCAAAATCAATATAGGAGATTTTTTAGAACAAAGCTAAAAAACATCATTAATTCTGTTTACAAGTGTAACAGCTGTTTCCAAAATGTGCTCCACATCAAAAAAGGGCCCGCAAAGCGAACCCTTATTCAACAATCTGCCAGAATTTACTTAATCAAGTCAAGAGTCAGGCGGCGAGCTTCTGCGTCGGCTTCCAGAACCTGTTCCAGAGTCAGATGACCGGTAAGGTTGGGAGCGCCGTTGATGATAGTTTCCACATGGCGAGGAATATCGGTGAACTTCAGCTTGCCATCCAGGAAGCGATCCACCAGAACTTCGTTGGCGGCGTTCATCATGGCGGGAACGACACCGCCGCGGCGGCCAGCTTCGAAGGCGAGGGCCAGGCAGCGGAACTTGTTGAAGTCCGGCTCGAAGAAGGTCAGCTGACCCAAGGTCGGCAGGTCGAGGCGCTTGGTTTCCAGGGGCAGGCGTTCCGGCCAAGTGAGGGCCACCTGAATAGGAATGCGCATGTCGGGAGCACCCAGCTGAGCCATCAGGGAACCGTCGCGGAACTGCACCAGGGAATGCACCATAGACTGGGGGTGAACCACAACCTTGATCTGTTCATAAGGAATGTGGAATAGGAAGTGGGCTTCCAGAACTTCCAGACCCTTGTTCATCATGGAAGCGGAGTCGATGGTGATCTTGCGGCCCATGCTCCACACCGGATGATTCAAAGCATCGGCAACAGTGATGTTTTCAAAACGTTCGATATCCCAGGTGCGGAAGGGGCCACCGGAAGCGGTGATTTCCAGGCATTCCACTTCCTTGTTGGGGCGGTCGGCCAGGCACTGGAAAATAGCGCTGTGTTCAGAGTCGATGGGAGTGATGAACGCCTTGGGATTTTCAGCCAGCTTGTCCCAGATAACGGGGCCAGCCATGACCATGGTTTCCTTGTTGGCCAGAGCCACATGCTTACCGTGTTCGATGGCGGTAATGGTGGGCAAGCAGCCTACGGCACCCATCAGGGCGTTAATGATGATGTCGGCCTTGGGGTCGGCAGCCAGTTCGCAGAGGCCTTCCATACCGGAGAGCACCGGCATATTGAGCATGGCACTCAGTTCCTTGGCGGCTTCGGGCTTGAACATGCAAACACGTTCCACCTTGAACTTGCGAACAATTTCAGCAACTTTTTCAACGCTGGAATTTGCAGCCACGGCATAGACCTTGAACAGGTCGGAATGCTGAAGGCAAACATCTACAGTAGAAGTTCCGATAGAACCGGTAGCACCGAGAAGAACGACATTTTTCATAATGATAGTGATTAGTGGTTAGTGGTTAGTGATTAGTGGTTGGTGGTTAGTGGTTAGTGATCCCTGTTTACTAGCCACTGTTTACTAACCACTTCTTAATATCCCTTGGGATTATTCTTCTGGAAGTTCCAGGAATCGCGGCACATATCCTCGATACCGTACTTCGCTTCCCAACCCAGTTCAGCCTTGGCCTTTGCAGGGTTGCAGTAACAGGTAGCGATGTCGCCGGCACGGCGAGGCTTGATACTATACGGGACCTTCAATCCGTTTGCTTTTTCGAATGCGTGAACCACATCCAATACAGAATAGCCATGACCTGTACCCAGGTTGTAGATGGCAAGGCCACACTTACGTTCAATGGCCTGCAAGGCGCACACATGGCCCGCAGCCAAATCGCAAACGTGAATATAGTCGCGGACACCAGTTCCGTCGGGGGTATCGTAATCGTTGCCGAACACGCCCAGTTCCTGACGTAAGCCCACGGCGGTCTGCGTAATATAAGGCATCAAATTGTTGGGGATTCCGTTGGGGTTCTCGCCAATGAGACCGCTCTGGTGAGCGCCAATGGGATTGAAATAACGGAGGAGCACTACGTTCCACTCAGGGTCGGCCTTCTGCAAATCCATCAGTACTTCTTCAAGCATGGACTTGGTCTTGCCATAGGGATTGGTGCACTGACCCTTGGGGCATTCTTCAGTAATGGGGATGATGGCCGGATCGCCATACACCGTTGCAGAAGAAGAGAAAATAAAGTTCTTGCAGTTATGCTTGCGCATGACGTCCAACAGAACGAAGGTGGCGTTCATGTTGTTCTCGTAATACTCCAGAGGCTTGGCAACAGATTCGCCCACCGCCTTGAGACCCGCAAAATGAATGCAGGCATCAAAGGAATACTTTTCAAAAACTTCGTTCATGGCGGCTGCATCACGGACGTCAGCCTTTACAAAGGGAACCGGCTTTCCAATAATCTGAGCCACCCGGCGAAGGGATTCCTCGCTGGAGTTCACCAGATTATCGACCACAACCACGGAGTGGCCAGCCTTATCAAGTTCAATGATGGTGTGGCTGCCAATATAACCTGCGCCACCTGTAAGAAGAATATTCATCTAAGACCTTATGTTTTTCCACAAATAATGTAGATAATTCACACCACCGAGAGTAAACCGCCCATGTCTAAAGACTAGAAATACAAGGAGGCCACAAGCCCTTTCTGGTCATCATAAAATAGGGGCGCAACGGTAACCCGCATCCCTTTTTCGGGTGCGCCGTTTTTTTCACGATAGAACGCATTTCCGATGTACCACCCGATAGAGGCCCCCATCAGAACACCGGCCACCGCATCGGAAAACCAGTGCGCCTCCCCCTTGGCACCAAGGACCATGCTGGTCGCCACATAGCCCGCAAAGAGGCCACAGCCCGCAACCACGAAGGGATTGTCACGATGATAGCTGGCGATGCTCATGGCAAGGGCTGCGTTGGTCATGGAGTGCCCCGAAGGCCAGCCATAAAAAACACCTCGCTTAAAAAAGCCCCACTTAAAATCCCGGGAAAGGCTTCCGCTATTGCTATCCGCCACCGGGTGGGCACGCCCCGAAATTGCCTTCAGGATATTGTTGTACAAAAACGCCACCGCCGTAGCCTGGGCCGCCACCGCACCGGTATTGTTCAAGGTTTTATTGCCGCTAAAGAAGTACATATAGCCAGGAACAAGAAACGGGAAAAACGTTCCCGCCATCATTCCCGGCATAAAGGCGATACCGAAGGCCAGCTCATTCTGACGAGCCGCAAATCGAGCCACCTTCAAATCCACATCATTGGTAGAAAGCAGGTAGGTTGCGCCACCGCCAACTAGGTGAAAAGCGAGAGGCCAGCCAAAGGCACTCCACAGCATGTTTTGACCCAGGTGATCGAAAGGCGACAAAGTAACGGAGGCTGAATTACTTTTATGGTCCGTTGACTGACGAACCACCGTTGTATCCGAAACCGGTTCCTGCCCGTGAGCAAGAACAGTAAAAAGAAAAATCAAAATTATGGAAAGAATTCGGAGGCATCATCAACATGTGTGGAAGCATTTAGGCAGCCTTGCTAGATGATTCTCT
>NZ_MWQG01000053.1:0-18284 GCF_002210365.1 Fibrobacter sp. UWH1 | reverse complement strand
AAATGAGTATCTTTTGAAAAAGTTCAACATTATGCGTTAGCGATTAGAAATCGCCAATCAATAAAAGTCTGATTTTCAATTACAAGCGCTAAAACAAAAGCCGAAGCAGAACTCCACAGCAGCACAAGACTAGTACGTACACGGGCTACAGAAAGCACGACAATCACCGCAGCCGGCATAAGGCTCCACAATGACAGCGAAAAATCCTTGGCAAAAAGTTCAGCAACATTCGGGACCCCGGAAGCCCCTACAACACCCGAAGCACCCGCAACACCGGCTGTAACATCAACATTCATCCCAGCCGCAAAATAAACCACACAGCTCATCAAGAACGGCAACCAAGTGGTCCTTACCATATCACGGATGTTCTGGTAAATATCCGTCTTCGTAATTCCCGCAGTCAAAAGCGCCATGGATGAAATGGGAGAAATTCTATTACCGAAATAGACGCCTGCCAAAACAGCGCCGCCGATCCACGCCGAATCCGAAACGCCATCCATCCCCATGGAACGTCCGATAGTCGCACAAATCACGCCCATGGTGGCCGCAGTTCCGAGAGCCGTCCCCGTCAAGAGGGACATGGCGGAATTCAACACGAAAGTCAGCAGCACAAAAATTTCAGGACGAATCAATTCCACCGCAAAACTGACCACCGTAGGGATCGTTCCCGCAGCACGCCACATAGAAGTCAAGAGTCCCAGCAGAACAAACAACAGCAGAATGCCGCGGGCCGTCTTCACGCCATTCCAGCACATTTTCAAAGTTTCGCGAAGGCCGCAACAACGCACACCGTAGCCCGCCAAAAGTACCAGCCCAAAGGCCAGCGCATACAGCAAAGGAGCGCCCGTCAAAAGGGACGCAAACAACGCTACGCAGAAAACAGCAAGAATAATTAATTCAACCAAATCAACAGCCCTCAAAAAGGACTATCAATTTAGAAAATCGCTAGCCCTTGAATTTTTTCAGAACCAAGGCGCCGTTGTGTCCGCCAAAGCCAAGCGAAGCAGAAACCGCACAATCGATATTCCCAGCAAAACCCTTACCATCCACCAGGTTGATATCGCAGGCCTCATCCTGGTTATCGCAATTGATATTCGCAGGATAGAAGGAATCATGAATGGCCATGGTCGAAATCACCGCTTCCAAAGCGCCAGCGGCACCAATGCAATGGCCCGTCATCCCCTTGGTGCTGGAAATTTTCATTTTAGCATGATTACCAAAAACATTCAGCAGCATTTGAGATTCCGTCGAGTCATTCATCACGGTAGAAGTTCCGTGAGCATTGTAGTAATCGACATCCTCGGCGAGAGCACCCGCATCACGCAAGGCATGGCGTACAGCCCTGGCGCACATATCACCATTGGGCCTTGGTGAAGTAATATGATAGGCATCGACGCTTGCACCATAGCCGGCCAACTCCGCATAAATTTTTGCCCCGCGGGCCTTGGCATGTTCAAGTTCTTCTAGAACCAAAACTGCACCACCTTCCCCCATTACAAATCCAGAGCGAGCCTTATCAAAGGGGCGGGAAGCCTTTTGCGGACAATCGTTAAAATGGGTCGTCAGGGCCCGCATACTGGCAAAGCCCTTAATAGCATAATCCGTAACGCAGCTTTCTGCACCACCGGCAAGACAGACATCCAGATCGCCATAGCGGATGGCCTTGAGAGCGGTTCCCACCGCGTCCGTCCCCGAAGCACAGGCAGACGAAACCACCCAGGCGCAACCTGTAATCCCCAGCTCCATAGAAACGTTGGCGACACATTCATTGGGAATAAGTCTCGCCACATCAAACGGAGAAATTTTTCTTTTTCCGGATTCCACATACAGATTGAAGGACTGGTCAATTACATCCATGCCGCCAATCGCACTTCCCGCAATGACACCCGTCTTTTCATCTTCAAGAATTTCACGGCTAAGATTCGCATCCCTCACAGCCTCATGGGAAGCCGCCAGAAGGAACTGAGTAAAGCGTCCCATGCGAGAAGCCTTCTTCGGAGAAATTCCATGGTCAGCAGGATTAAAATTTTTCACCTCGGCCGCAATCTGCACCGGGTTAGAAGTCGGATCAAAAAGAGTTATCCTTTCAATACCACATTTACAATTCTTAATGGCATTCCACAATTCGCCTACATTGTGACCGAGAGGTGAAACGGCACCCATACCTGTAATAACAACTCTTCTTTTTTCCATTTAACGAAAGATACTACAGATTTACCATTTTCAACACCTTGTTGATTTTAACTTTTTTTCTTTAAATCAACACTTGGGTATTGCTTTGTTGGTTTTCCGGCAATGAAACTAATTATATAACTGGACATCGTGGGAAGAGATATTTTCGCACCTTCTTCAAGCCAGTGAATAATCATGTAAATAATTCCCGACACCTTGAACACAATGCGATAATAAACGTAGTCATTCAAGGCAGCCCCTTTTTCCTTATACCAGTGACAGTTCTGCTTCCAGATAGTTTCAATCATCAGCTTTACAAAAGTACCGCCATAATCCGTCTTCATCAAGGTTAAGAAAAATCCGTCATTGTCGCGATAGTATTGAAGCATGCGCGTCATGGCGAGGCCAGGATTGTTCTTTTCTAAAAAGGCCTTCATAAAATCACAGGAGGCGTCAACCGTGTCAAGCACCATTTCTTCAAGCAGAGAATCTTTATCCTGATAGTGATTATAAAAAGTCGTGCGGTTAACTTTCGCCCTCTCACAAATAGAGCAGACGTTGATCAAGGAAGCATCACCTTCCTTAAGCAAGTCGACAACCGCTCCTTTCAGGACTTTCTTCGTCTTTAGAACCCGTGAATTTTCTTTCATTTTTTGCATCTGTATAATTATAATCTCTTCGTCCGTTCTTTGTCAACAAAACTTCAAAATACCACGCCGAGAGTTTTCTAAATTCATTAAACAAAAACGTTGGCTTAAGGTAAAACATGTCAATTCTTAACGATTTTACAGATGATGTTTTGCAGGGTATGCAAGAGGCTCACACCTACCGAACCATGCGACTTTTAGAAAGTCCCGAAGCCAGTCACGTTCAAATTGCTGCAGGCGCGCAAATCGCGTCCGATACAGTAAAGAGCACTCTTCTTCTCGCCTCCAATTCCTATCTGGATTTATGCAACGAGCCTTCTCTTAAGAAGGCCGCAGCCGACGCCGTTTTGAAATGGGGCACAGGTAGCGGCGGCGCACGCCTTACCACAGGAAACAAGACTCCCCACGAAGAACTGGAAAGCGCCCTGGCCGACTTTAAGGGCGAAGAAGCTGCCATTACGTTTGGCACCGGCTACATGGCAAATGTCGGAGTAATCTCGGCACTATGCAGCAAACAGGTTTATGAACGTCAAGACGAAAACGGCATCCCGTCAAAAATAATCAGCGAATGTATCGTCTTTAGTGACGAACTGAATCACGCCAGCATCATCGATGGCATCCGACTTTCAAAAGCCAAATGTATTGTCTATAAGCACAATGACATGGCAGACCTACAACGAGTCATTAGCGAAGCCCGCGCAGCACAGCCCTACGAAAAAGTAGCAACCCGCCTCCTCATCGTAACCGACGCTGTTTTCAGCATGGATGGCGATTTAGCAAATCTTCCGAAATTGCAAAAAATCGCAAAAGAAAACAATTGCCTCCTGATGATCGACGAAGCCCATGCCACAGGTGTTATCGGAAAAACAGGCCGCGGCCTTGCAGAACATTTTAACGACATGGGCATTCCCTGCGAGCACGCCGATGTTACCGTAGGCACCTTGAGCAAAGCCATTGGATGCGAAGGCGGTTTCGTTGTGGGCAAGCAGAAACTCATAGACTTTTTACGCAACAAGGCTCGCAGTTTTATTTTCACCACTGCCATGTCCCCAGCCATGGCACAAGCCGCCGCAAACAATCTGAAGTTCATCGAAAACCATCCGGAACGCGTTTTGCAACTTCAAGAAAATGTGAAAATTTTCTGGGACGCTCTTCAGAAGGCCGGAGCGATTCCCGACAGCAACCAATCTGCAATCGCCCCGCAATCCGCCATCATCCCCATTTTCATTGGTGACGAAGCCGCAGCCCTCCGCGCCTCCGCAGAACTTCTGGAAAAGGGAATCTTGATCCCCGCCATCCGCTACCCCACCGTAGCCAAGGGCCAGGCTCGTTTGCGCGCCAGCCTCATGGCCACTCACACGAAAGAAGAATTACAAGACGCAGCAACGGCAATCGCTGCAGTCCTAACCCGCCCCCACTAAAACTACCAACTTTCTACCGTCTACTTCTTACTAACTATGAATGGTTATTTCGTAACAGCAACAGGAACCGACGTCGGCAAAACTTTTGTAACCGCCCTTCTCGTAAAAAAATGGCGTGACTCAGGAATTGATGCAGGCTACTATAAGGCAGCACTCAGCGGAGCTGAACTACGCGACGGCAAATGGATCGCCGGCGACGCCGACTACGTAAAACGAATCGCCAACCTCCCCGACACTCAGGAAGAATTGGTCAGCTACGTCTACAAGGAACCCGTTTCCCCGCATCTCGCCACCCGCAAGGAAGGTAATCCCGTAGAACTCCCGCAAGTCCGTGCCGACTTTGACAAAGCCTCCCACCGACATGATTTCATTTTCGCCGAGGGAAGCGGTGGCATCATCTGTCCCATCCGTTACGATACCCCCAACGCAGACGCAACTAGCGGCAAATCCAGCGAGCCTCAAAAGCTGTTCCTGGCCGACATCATGAAGGAACTGAATCTTCCTCTGCTGATTGTCACCACGGCAGCCCTAGGCAGTATCAATTCCTGCGTTCTGACAGTGGAATACGCAAGAGCCCGCGGTCTTCAAATCCGAGGCATCATCGTAAACCGTTACGGTATCAGCGGCAACATGCAAATGGAAGACGACAACATCTTCATGATGCAGGAACTGACTGGATTTCCCATTCTTGCAAAAATAAAAGAAGGCGATACCGACCTAGGCACCGCCCCCTTTTAATTAAAAGTCAGCTGTACTAGTCTAATATATTTCTATTTTCATCAAACCATTCCAGGAAGGAATGCTGCTCCCCGTTAGCTTTATAGCCCGGGAATGTTTCAATGCAAACCGCATGGATGCTGTTGAAGATACTCTTTTCGATATTGGGGTTGATCTTCTTCAGATTCTTCAGCAGCTCCTTGATTTCCTTGCGCTTGCTGTTGCTGGAACCATCGTCGTTCACCACCGTGTTTAAAGTAAGGCGGCAGGCACACTGGATAAATTCAAGTTCGTTATAGTTACGCCAGGCAATAATATCCTGCTCGTGAATACAGTACATGGGGCGAATGAGTTCCATGCCCTCAAAATTCTGACTACGAAGTTTCGGCATCATACCCTGCAATTGCGAGCCATAAAACATGCCCAAAACCGTAGTTTCGATAACATCCGAAAAATGATGGCCCAAGGCAATCTTGTTGCAGCCCGCATCCATAGCCATGCGATACAAATGACCACGGCGCATCTTGGCGCACAAATAGCAAGGCGACTTTTCAGTCTTGTAGGTCACATCAAAAATATTGGTATCAAAAATCTGGATGGGGATTTCCAGAAGAGCGGCATTCTTCACAATCTGGGCGCGGTTTTCGGCATTGTATCCGGGATCCATCACCAAAAACTGAATTTCAAAATTGCAATCGCTATGACGCTGCAGCATCTGCATCAGTTTCGCCAGCAGCATGGAATCCTTGCCGCCAGAAATGCAGACTGCAATGCGGTCCCCTTCCTCAATCAGCTTGTAGGTTTTAATGGCATTAATGAAGGGCGTCCACAGACGTTCACGATAAGTGGTCGAAATGCTCCGTTCCACTTTCTGCACATACGTAAGTTCACGCTTAGCCATTCCGCTGCCTCCCGCAAATATCCTGCATCACCAAGCCGGCAATGGTAAAACCGAAAATAGCCACGGCGTGGGCCATGGTCCCGTTATAGGCCACCTTGTGAAACTCTGCAGGAGCGCCATCATTTTCGGGAATGCCACCTAAATTTTTCAGCAGCTCCTCGCTGTACACGCACTTGATTTTTTTAGACGGGCGCAATTGTTTTTTCTTGAACTTGTCGCGAAGGGCGCGGGCCAACGGGCACCCCTTTACATCCCAGAATTCCGCCACATGGATTTTTGTAGGATCCATCTTGAGGGCAGCCCCCATGGAAGCGTAGACCTTGGCCTTTGTTTTAGAAGCCGCAAGCATCAAGTGCATCTTGTTTTCGAGACTGTCGATGGCATCGATAATGACATCATAATCTTCAAGATGAAAAGAGGCTGCCGTTTCTTCGCTATACAGTTCCGCACGAGTCTCAATTTGAGCATCCGGATTAATTTCAAGCAGACGCTGTTTTAAAACTTCAACCTTTACCTGGCCAACCGTCTTCGTGGTTGCCATAAGTTGGCGATTCACATTGGTAACGCTCACGTTATCGGAGTCCACCATGGTCACGTGATGAATACCTGAACGCACCAAGCTTTCGGCGCACCAACTTCCCACGCCGCCAACACCAAAAATAATCACACGCTTTTGCGTAATGACATTCATGGTTTCATCGCCCACAAGGCGAATAGTGCGATTGAAAATATCGGTATTCAGAGGCATGACGTAAATTTAAAAAATACGTCCGTTATTCCTGAACAGCCTTCCCAGAAGTATATGCCTGCAGATACTCTTCCAATTCGCGAATATAGATTCGGCAAATGGTGCTGAGCATAAAGTTCTTCTTGGTAATGTAGCCGATTTCCATGGTACGGTCATCTTCGCCCTTGGCATCCTTAAAGGGAACAGCCACATAATCGGATCCGTTGATTTCTTCGCTGATAATGCCGGAGCAGAGAGTGTAACCATTCAGGCCCACCATCAAGTTCAGCATGGTGGCACGGTCATTGGCCTTGATGGTCTTATGATATTCATTTGTACTTAAAATTTCTTCAGCGAAATAATAGTTACCGCTTTCGCTCTGCTCAAAAGAAAGGCAGGGGTATTGGGAAAGATCATCCAGGTTCACCGACTTCTTATTTGCCAGCGGATGATTTTTCCACATGTAGGCAAAGGCATGGCAATCAATAAGCTTATGGAATTCCAGGTCGTGTTCCTTCAACAGATAGTTGATGTACTTGCGATTAAAATCGCTAAGGTACAAAATACCGATTTCGCTGCGCAGGCCGGTAACGTCATCGATGACATCCTTGGTCTTGGTTTCGCGAAGGGCAAATTCGTAATCATCAATGTTGAACTTTTTCACCATTTCCACGAAAGACTTCACGGCAAAGGAATAATGCTGGGTCGAAACAGCAAACTTTTTCTTCTTCTGTTCTTCCTTGCTGTAACGTTCCTGGATGGTTTCGTAATGGTGGTAAAGCTCGTTGGCGTGGGCAATGAATTCTTCACCCTCGGGAGTGAGGGTCACACCGCGACTGGAGCGATTAAAAATCATGATGCCAATTTCATCTTCCAGATCGTGGATAGCCGCAGTCAAAGAAGGCTGGGAAATAAACAGGGCTTCAGCGGCCTTGTTGAAGGAGCCAACTTTTGCGATCCCAATGGCGTAGCGAAGTTGTTGAAGGGTCATGATTTCTCCAGATAACAAATTCAAACTACAATAAATATAGTTAAATAGATTTAATTTCCCTATAGTTTCAATAGGAATATTTTAAAAACACACTTATTTTCGACGTTTCAAACCAGCCAAGGCGAACAAAAGCGACACAAAAATTCCAATATGAGGCAAATATGCAGGCGTCACAAAATTCACAGCCGAAGAAAGTATGGCAGGGATCAGCCCAAACAAACCGCCAAGGCAAACTCCAGTGTACCACAGAGGCTTACGGATTTCAAACTTCTTATGGGATATGACAGCCACCGCCAAGGGAGCCACAATTCCCGGCGTGTAGACAGAATAAGCCATGGTCAAAAGGCCGATAATATCCTTTCCACCTAAAGCCAAAACCATGGCAACCAAACCAATGACCACCACAAGAATTCTCACCACGGCGATGCGGCGGGTATTCAAAATGTCGCTTCCGAAAATAGCCGCAGAATTTATAAGGCAAGTATCTGCAGAAGACAACAACGCCGAAAGAAGCCCCACCGACAAAAGCGCAGCCAAGGGCAAAGGCAAAACGCCAGAAGCCAAACGGAACAAGGCATTGGTCTTTGAGCCCGCCACATCAGGAGCATACTGTGCCGCCCACATTCCCAGCAATACAATAATCACGCTAAAAATCAGAATGGCGAAACTTCCCGCCACCACAGCCTTTCGGGCAGCCCCCGCATCTTTCGCCACCAAGTTTCTTGAAATTACGTCAGGTCCCAAGAAGTAGGCCCCGCCCACAGTAAAAAGCATCATGGCAAGATCAGCAGCACCAAACTTTTCATTCAATAACGAAAAATCAAAATTTGAAATTCCAGAAGCGGTCGCATTTAAAGCGGTCGCAGCAGAAACATCCGCAAATCCACCAAGCAAATAAATCGCGGAAGCAGCAAAACCCAGCGTCAAAATCCCAAACTGCAAGGCATCAGTACGCACAACAGAAAGTTGCCCGCCCAGCAAGGTGTACACAATAACGATGGCCGCCGTTACAACCACCGACAAAGCACCTGCATCATGACCTAACACCAGTCCAATAAATCCAGCTACCGCAGCAAACTGAGCCGCGATAATTCCAATCCAGGAAACAGCAATAATCAGGCCTACCAATTTTCGGCCAGTCCTATCTACTGTTTTTTCCGCAAGTTCCGGAAGGGTACGCACATCAAGATCGTGAATTGGCTTGCTTAAAAAAGCAGCCTGAAACCAGAAGCCGACGGCACCTACACCAAGCCACCAGAACGCCGCAAAGCCGATGGATTCCGCACGGGCAGCAATACCGATCGTGGCGCTAGCCCCAAGGACCGTGGCCATCAAGCTAGTAAACACAAAAGGGGCGGTCTGACGTCGACCCGCCACCACATAATCATCAAAATTCTTCACCTTGAATAAATCGCGAATGCAGATAAATCCAAGGACGAAGAAATATATTAGAAGAAGCTTCACAGCGAGATTCCCTTATAATTCCACGACGAAATATAGGTTATTCCCCAAGGCACATATCCACGAAGTACTGGTGAATACGAGTGTCCTCGTTCAGCTCCGGATGGAAAGAAATTCCAAGCTGATTCTTGTAGCGGGCAGCAACGATTTCGCCTTTTACCTCGGCAAGGATTTCCACACCATCCCCAACTTTTTCGATCAAGGGCGCACGAATGAAAGTCATGGGAACCGTAGCTTCATCCGTAATTCCACGGAAGGCTCGCTCCGCGAAGAAACTTCCCAGCTGACGGCCGTAGGCATTACGCCGAACAGTCACAGGCAAGGTACCGAAATACACATTGCCGTCATTGCTCAAACGTTCCGCCAAGAGAATGAGACCGGCGCAGGTTCCAAAAACAGGAAGCCCATCCTGAATCAATCTCAACAGCGGTTCGAACATATCCAAATCCCGCAACAGCTTGCCCTGCACGGTGCTTTCGCCACCGGGGAGAATCAGACCGTCGAAAGGACGATTCGAAGGTCGGTTTAATCCTGCGGGAGCTTCCAGGTCTGACTTCTGCCGGATTTCAAAGGTCTCTACGCCAAGCTTTGTGAGAATCTGTTCGTGTTCAATAAACGCACCTTGTACCGCCAGCACACCGATACGCAGGGGACGAGCCGCTGCCGGGTTCTGTACAGTTTTGGTATCGCTCATTATTTACCTCTTTCAGCCATGAGGAGTGCGATTTCCTGTTCGTTGATGCCCACCATGGCTTCGCCCAGGTCTTCGGAAAGTTCAGCAATGAGCTTTGCATCCTTATAGTTGGCCACTGCCTTCACGATGGCCTGAGCGCGCTTCACCGGATTGCCAGACTTGAAAATACCAGAACCTACGAACACGCCTTCGGCACCCAGCTGCATCATGAGCGCAGCGTCTGCGGGAGTTGCCACGCCACCAGCGGCGAAGTTCACAACAGGCAGTTTACCGTTATCGTGAACGTACTTTACCAGAGCGTAAGATACCTGAAGTTCCTTGGCGCGGTTGTACAGTTCGTCTTCACGCATAGAAGTGAGGCGAGCGATTTCCTGCTGCATCAAGCGCATGTGGCGAACAGCCTGGACAACGTCACCCGTACCCGGTTCACCCTTGGTACGGATCATGGAAGCACCTTCTTCGATACGGCGGAGAGCTTCACCCAAGTCCTTGGCTCCGCAAACGAAGGGAACCTTGAAATCGCGCTTGTTGATGTGGTAAATATCATCGGCCGGAGAAAGAACTTCGCTTTCGTCGATGTAGTCAATTTCAATAGCCTCAAGAATCTGAGCTTCGGCAAAATGACCGATACGGCACTTAGCCATCACCGGAATAGAAACAGCTTCCTGGATACCCTTGATCATCTTCGGGTCACTCATACGGCTCACGCCACCGGCAGCACGGATATCAGCCGGAATACGTTCCAGGGCCATCACGGCGCAAGCACCTGCAGCTTCTGCAATCTTTGCCTGTTCCGGAGTGGTTACGTCCATAATCACACCACCCTTCAGCATCTGAGCAAGATTCTTGTTCAATTCGTAACGTTCTGCAATGTAATTCTGTTCAGACATTTTTTACCTCACTTTTAAAAACAGCACAAAAATACCCTAAAAACTGACCTCTTTAAATATTCAATTTTCTATTATTTTAACAAGACCAGAATAAGACCAGTTTAGGACCAGATAAAAATGCTTAGCTACAACATCGAAAACGTGGGCAGCGATACCCTCTACCACTTCCTTTATAAGAGTATCAAGAATGATGTTCTGAACGGCAAGTTGGAAGCCGAAGAGAAATTACCGTCTAAACGTTCTCTGGCAAAGCAAATGGGCATCAGCCTCATTACCGTAGAAACCGCCTACAACCAATTGCTGGCCGAAGGTTACATCTACACGGAACCTCGCAAAGGCTATTTCGTATCCAAACTGAAAATCGCCCAGACTGAAATCAAGCACGACTTCAAGGAATCCCGCGAAGCTCGCAACACTCAGAAATTTGATTCCCTGGTTCAAAAATCCCGCAGCGCAAAACAATCCAAGAAACACTTCGTGGACTTCTCCAACAATTTGGGAAATCCCGAAATGTTCCCCTTCAGTACCTGGGCAAAAATCACACGACAGGTCCTTTGCGAAAATCAGATGGAACTTCTGGAACGCGCTCCCTACGGAGGCGTATACCCATTGCGTAAGGCTATCGCCGACATGCTCAATGGTTTCCGCAATATGAACGTGGATCCGGAGCAGATTATCGTTGGCGCAGGAACAGACTATCTGTACGGTCTCATCGTCCAGATTCTGGGATTTAACAAGAAGTACGGCGTAGAAGATCCCGGCTACAGCAAGATTTCAAAAATCTACCGCAAGATGAATGTCACTTGCAATTTCATTCCGCTGGACGACTCCGGAGTCATCATCGACCAGTTGGAAGAAACCTGCACCGACGTCATTCACATCTCCCCCAGTCATCATTATCCCACAGGTATTGTGATGCCTGTAAGCCGCCGTTACGAACTGCTGAGCTGGGCCGCCAAATCCAGCAACCGCTACATCGTAGAAGACGACTACGATAGCGAATTCCGCATGACCGGTCGCCCTATCTCCACGCTGCAAAACATTGACGTATCCGATAAGGTCATCTACATCAACACATTCTCCAAGACTCTTACATCTTCTGCGCGAATCAGCTACATGGTGCTGCCCAAGAGCCTTGCCCAAAAGTACAAGGAGGAATTTTCCTTCTACACCTGCACCGTTTCTACCTTGGAACAGCTGGTGCTTGCAAAGTACATCAGCGACGGCTCCTTTGAAAAGCACATCAACCGCATGCGCAACGCCTACCGCGGCCGCCGCGACACATTGCTCCAAGCCATCCGCAAAAGCAAACTGACCGCCATCTCCACCATCGCTGAAGAAGACGCCGGCCTCCATTTCATCTTGAAAATCAACACCGCCCTTTCCGACGAAGAATTCTGCAAGCAGGCAAACGAAAAAGGCGTTCGCATCGGCGCCCTCTCCGATTACTACACAGAGGCCACCCCCAGCGAGCACCAGTTCATCATCAACTACTCCGACCTCCCCGAAAACAAAATCGCAAAAGCATTGAATATTTTGTACGAAGTTGCCATTGAAAAATCGTAATTTTTACACATTGAATTTCATCTAGAGGAATTCTTATGAAACTTGAAGGTGTTGCAAACGTACGCGATCTTGGTGGCATTAAAACTATCAGCGGAAAGACTGTGAAGAGCAATCTTCTTTTCCGTTCCGCAAACTTGTCCAAGGCGTCCGAAAATGACGTAAAGCAACTTCAAGGACAGAATCTGAAACTGGTTTGCGACTTGCGTACCGAAACGGAACGCAGCAGCGCCATGGACGTGGAAATTCCCGGCGTAGAAAACATTTGGTTTAATGTTCTCGGTCAGCTTCCCCAAAAAACAGACAAGCCTTCCTCTGCACAAGTCGGCCTGGACATGGTGAAGGTCATGAACCCCAACACCTTCAGCCCGGAAGTTGCCGTAAAGATGATCGAAATCGTCAAGAGCGGCATTTTCGATGCCATCCTAAAAACTCAGGGTGGAACCATTCTTTGGCACTGTTCCCAGGGCAAGGACCGCGCAGGTCTCGCCGCCGCGTTTATTCTGTTTGCGTTGGGCGTAGACGAAAAGACAGTCATGGAAGATTTCAACAAGTCCAACGAATCTTACCAATCCATGATTGACGTAGCCCTGCAATTCGCCAAGTCCCAGAATCTTTCGGAACAACATCAAGGCGTCATCAAGGCAATCCTTGGCGTCAATCCCGATTACCTGCATAAAGCCCTAGACTTCATCAAGGCCAACTTCAGCTCCATGCAAAAGTACATGGAACTAAAGCTGGGCCTTACCGAAGACAAAATCCAGAAACTGAAGGAATACTACCTGCAATAAAAAAAGAACTCCCAGGCGGATTTCATTACCCGGGAGTTCCCTTTGTTGTACGGATTTTTAATTTTCAGAGATTATTTCAGGAACAGATATTCCAACGTTTCCGTCTTGATCTTGATATTCTTTTCGTGGGCGTAAAGGTACAGGAGTGCAGATCCCACGCCAGCTGCGCCATCGTAAAGGCCCGTGTAGGTTTCCACGAAGCCCGGAATCTTGCGGGTCCAGGCAGCATACCAGCGACGGCCCTTGTCATCGTTATAGGAATCGCCCAGCAGCTTATCGGCAGTAACCTTCGCCTGTTCGATGTAGGAATCCTTTCCAAGAACTTCTGCAGTCTTTACGAAGTGAGCCAAAACGCCCGGGGCACCGCAGCAGAGGCAGTAACTGTTCCAGTACCCCGGAGTATGTTTCAGCGGAGCACCAGCCTTCAGAATCCCCTTCGTCAGAATGTCAACCCACTGCAAGTTTTCCTTGTCGCCGGTCACGTCGTAAAGTTTGCGGAACAGGATCGAGGTTCCCACAGGGCCATGGCAAGTGGAAAGGTAATAGAAGTCATGGAAACGTCCTAATTCAGGATTGTAGAGGTACGGGATTAACGCTCCATTTTCGTCACCTTCTGCAATAGCAGCCAGGAATTTCACAACTTCGTTCGCCTTTTCAAGATAAGCAGGATCCTTGGTTTCTTCGTAAAGAAGAACATTCAAGAAAGCCGTACCTGCAGCGCCGTGACTAAAGTTGGGGAATGCAGATTCCTTGGACTTCCAGCCAACCAACGTGAGGTCAACATTCTTGTAGTAAATGCCGCCTTCCTTGGCGTGAGTGATGCGAGTGTCCGTAAAGGCGACTACGCGCTTTGCGGCTTCCAGATATTTTTCGTCACCAGTCTTACGGTAAACATACAGGAAGAAGAAAGCGTAGGAACCATCAGCCATCAAGTCCGCTTCCGTGGACCAGTGAAGGATCTTTCCGTCATCATGACCTGCAGCAATCGCATCATCGGCAGACTGAATCAGGAACTTGCGGTAGCGTTCATCCTTCACATGAGCGTAAAGCTGATCCAAAAAGATGGCCTGCCCCGCCGGAGACGCATAGACGCTGGTACCCCAGCCCTTCACAGGCCAGATGCCGCCTTCGGCACCTTCCAAAACATCCTTGAAGAACTTTACGCCTTCGTAGGTATTCAGAATGTATTCCGCGGCATCTTTTGCTTCCTGCAAATATTGTTCATCTTTCGTTACTTCGAAAAGCTGCAAGAAAAACTGGCCGATACCAGCCGAGCCTGCGTAAAGGCCCTTGGGAGTAATCATCAGATCACCAGCGTATTCGTTACCCGGTTCCGGACTTACCTTCCAGTACTTTCCTTGCGGCGTTACCACTTCGTTATTCTTCAGATACTTCACAATCTGAAGAACGGATTCCAAATAATCTTCAGTAGACTTCGCTGCCTTCAAAGCAATATTCTGTACAAAATTCAATTTCATTCTAAAAAAACTCCGTCAAAATTACGCACTATTTTCTAGTTCCTCAAAGCTCAACTTGTTGAGCGACCTCAATGCTCAAAGCACCGAAGGTGCGCCCTCACACCTATTTCTGCTTCTTGTACAGTTCCGTAGAAAGGTACTTGTAACCGTTATCGGGGTAAATCACCACGATGTTCTTGCCGGCTGCTTCAGGGCGCTTTGCAATCTGGATTGCGGCGGTAAGGGCGGCGGCAGCAGAAGTTCCCAGGAAGAGGCCATCGGTCTTTGCAGTTTCCTGTGCAGTTGCGTAAGCGTCTTCCGCCTTGATGTCGATGACTTCGTCAAACTGGAAACCGTTATCGCGATTGGTCTTGATGAGGGTAGGCACAAGAGGTTCAGCCACACCATGCAAAGGCAAGGTTCCATCTACGATATGGCCAGTAAAGTCGGGGCTATCCGGGCGGGAGCTCTTTGCAGCCTGCACACCCACAATCTTTACGCCAGGATTCTTTTCGCGAAGATAGCGGCCTGTACCCACGATGGTGCCGGCAGTACCGCCCATTGCAACAAAGTAATCCACCTTGCCATCCGTGTCTTCCCAAATTTCTGGGCCGGTAGTCTTGAAATGGAATTCCTGGTTGGCTTCGTTTACAGTCTGACCAGTATAATAGAAACCCTTTTCCTTGGCGATGCGCTTGATACCATCAATCAAATCATCAAGCACCAGGCCCGTCTTTTCGAAATCCTTGACTTCTTCGATATCGTAGAAAGACTTTACGTTCAAGCCGTAGCCTTCAAAAATCTGGACGCGTTCGATAGTCGTGCCCGGTTCCAGATAAGGTTCGAATTCGTAACCAAGAGCGTGACCGATACCGGCAAGGCCAATGCCCGTGTTACCGCTAGTCACGTCAATAAGAGTGTCGCCCTTCTTAATCAGGCCGCGACGTTCACCATCCTGGATCAAGGCCAGAGCCAAGCGGTCCTTCACGGAGCCGGTGGGGTTCAAGTATTCCAGCTTACCAATGATGTGAGCCTTAAGACCATACTTTTCTTCGTAATTGGAAAGTTCAACAAGAGGAGTGTGGCCAACGAGTTCTGCAATAGACTTATGAATCTTAGACATGTTTGAAATCCTTTTTTTTGATTTGGCAATACTCAGAAACCGGTTTGTTCAACCTTTTTTTGCCGACATCATTCGGCCCGATTTTCTGATTTTGATTTTCGCCCGGCACCGCGCCAGGTCTTTCGTCCTTAAGTTTTTCCACTTGATTAACTACTTGCTTTGACCAAACCATCAAGGACTTTTGATATTTGAGCGAAGCAGTTATCTATCCTTCTGCATGCCTTTCGGCATTCGACAGTCACTACACATAATGAACCCCTTCGAATGCTTAGGTGAACTTGAAAACATTTTCTAATTCCCTATCAATCTTGTAGGAATAAAAATAGAAAACCCCTGCCATCTGGCAAGGGATAGTTATAATACTATTTTTCTAGGGTTGGGTATAGGGTTTGACTATATCGCAGTCAGTAGATTCTTTATTACTGCAACAATATCGTTATAACCGATATTTGCAGCATACGAATTGCTTTTAGCATAGCGTTCCCAAAATTGTTTGAGACTACCGCTATTTTCAATGTCCACAAAATGTTCTACCGCATTTTTAACTTGGTCCCAGGATTTCCTGTGTTCGCAAGTCTTTTTTAAAGCTAAAGAGAATCTTTTCCCATTGAACTTTTTAAGCTTACTGAGCATATACACATCGTAAAAATCACGAGGACGAGTGTTCAAAACGCCTTTACTTAAAATGGATTCAATTTTCTCTGCGACTATTGTTTCTAGCGTATAAGTCCACAATTCAAAACTTTCCTGTACATTACATAGATTAACCCAGGATCGTTTTTGGGGTTCGGGAGTCACGACATCTCCGGTGGTAATGTCTAATACCTTGTACGCTTTTTTCGTTAAAAGAAAAACCTCGGGATGTCATATCAATATCCATCGTGGTTCTATTTTCTATTCCAAGGATAACCGAAATTAAGGAACCGCCCTTGATAATGAAGCAGTCCTTGTAACTAGAAGCCGCAATTCGATTGAGAAAGCGCTCCATCATGAAATTTTGCAAAATCAATTGTGGAGCAACTCTTTTCTCTTTTGCAATGTTCTTGATTTTAGCTTTTAAGCTAGTCGCCTTTGCGCCTCTTTGTTTCACAGCAATACCTCCAGCGCATCGCGAACCTTCTCCACAATCCCAAGTTTTTGGGCATATTCAGAAAGATGTTGAAGATTTTTTGTCTGCATCTTTGCGTACATTTTCAACGATGCAATGTAGGTTTCTGGATCGAACTTTTTTTTGTACTTGATAAGATCACAAATAGTTCTTTCCGCATCAAAGCAGGGAACCAAATTTCCCATAGGCGTTTTGATTTCGGTTTTGCCGATGTTCCACGACTCCCTTTCTGCATAATGAATTGTGCATTCCTTTGAAAACGCGGAAGAAAGCCTTTTGTCCCTTGGAAGAGTGAAGGAATGAATCGCCGGCGTTCGTTCAGTAATGCCATTTAAAAACAGAGCCGTTTCATGTGAAAACACAATGTTTGGAGAACACAAACTGAGAATGAACAGCTCATCAGGAAGCTCGGTGGGCAATACATAGAATCCCTTTGCGACGCGGTCCAAGTCACCATTTGCAGCCATCTGGGAAAGAACGGCCCTGGAAACGCCCTGTTTTTCAGCGTTGGCGGTAGAAACCACGCCACCGTTAGCCTTGGCGATACTTTCGATAGTTTCTACAATTGCGTTATGACTCTTCTTTACTTTCACTACAATAATATAAAATTTATTGTAGCAAAAGTCAATATCTATATTTTCAAGCAAGCGACTCTCCTTTGTGTTACAAGCTGGATATAAAAAACCAAAATTCACTTCAGCAATTTGTTTTGCCCGATACTTTCTAGCACCGTCATCTGCGAAATTGCAATCTGGTTTAACTTTGCTAAGCGCTCGCTTTGCGTTACACCCTCGTTGATCAAGACGGAGTTTAACGATTCCATGTTGCTGAGGCAAATCAGCTGGTTGACCGTCGCGTAATCACGAACGTTCCCCGGTAGTGTAGGGTTGGCTGTGCGCCACTCCGCTGCTGTGAAACCGAACAGAGCCTTGTTCAATACGTCGGCCTCATTGGCATAGACGAAGGAAATTTCTTGTGGTGTGAGCGTCGCAGGAATCAAGTTCTGTTTGACAGCGTCTGTGTGGATATGGTAATTGATCTTTGAAAGTTCTCGCTTTACGGACCAGCCGAGCTGAGCCTGCTCCGCTGCTTTGAGACGCTGATATTCTTTTACCATGAGTAATTGAAATTTGGGACTAATCCACATTCCGAAATGGTATGCGATATCGCGGTGCGCGTAGGTTCCTCCGTATCTTCCGGATTTAGCAATAATTCCGATTGCGTTGGTCTGGAGAATCCACTGCTTTGTTGATAGAACGAAATTATTGGAACCTGCGGCATTTTTAATTGTACCGAATTCGGTATAATTAAAATTTGGATTATAGATTGATTCCCATTCCCCAATATATTCGATGGTATTTTTTGTACTGAGCCATTTGAAAATGATATGCTCTTGCAATTGACTCTTGGCCATATCCGTCAATGAAATGTAATCTTCGCCATTTACATTTTGAACGGAAATTTCGGTATTCAAAACATTAATCTTGCTCATATTTACTCCTTTGTGTTACAAGCGATATAAAAAAACACAAATTTAATGCACAAATGTGCTAGTGAACAAAATATAATCGATTTTATTAACTCTGTCAAGCTAAAGCACACATTTGTGTAGAGCTAGCAT
>NZ_MWQG01000052.1:0-18906 GCF_002210365.1 Fibrobacter sp. UWH1 | reverse complement strand
CAGGAACGTTCACAGCTTCGAGGAGGCTTACAGCCTGGTTTGCATGCTTGGTGATTGCAAGACGCATACCGAGACCGAATTCAGCGTTGTCTTCGAACAAGCTGTTTGCCCAAGCCGGACCGCGGCCTTCCTTGTTCTTTGCCCACGGAGTAGTGGGGAGGTTACCACCGTAGATGGAAGAGCAACCAGTTGCGTTTGCTACAACCATGCGGTCGCCGAAGAGCTGAGAAACGAGACGGACGTAAGCGGTTTCGCCACAGCCTGCGCAGGAGCCGGAGAATTCGAACAGAGGTTCGAGGAGCATAGCCTGCTTGACAAGGTTCTTGTTAACCTTGGTGCGGTCAAATTCGGGGAGATCAACGAAGAAGTCCCAGCACTTGCCTTCCTGAACCTTGATGGGTTCCTGCGGCACCATGTTGATAGCCTTCTTGCCTTCTTCGTTCTTGTCCTTACCGATACAAGCCTGAGTACAGACGCCGCAACCAGTACAGTCGTAGCTGGAGACAGAGATTGCGAATACGGGCTTTTCGGAGCCTTCGAGCTTGAAGCCCTTGGCAGCGGTGAACTTGAAGCCTTCCGGTGCGTTAGCAACAGCGGATTCGTCCACAACCTTCACGCGGATTGCAGCGTGGGGGCAGACCATAGCGCACTTGCCGCACTGTACGCAAGCGTCCGGATTCCAGGACGGGATGTTCAGGGCGAGGTCGCGCTTTTCGTACTTGGTAGTGCCGGTGGGGAATACACCGTCGCAAGGCATCTTGGAAACGGGGAGCTTTTCGCCGTTGCCCTTGATGATTTCTGCGGTAACTTCGTTAACGAATGCAGGAGCGTTGCCGTGGATCGGAGCGCGGAATTCCTTGGTGCTGGTAACAGCGGCCGGAACCTTGACTTCGAAGAGGTTTGCCAGAGAAGCATCGATAGCGTCCCAGTTCTTCTGGACCACTTCCATACCCTTCTTGGCGTAGGTCTTTTCGGCATACTTCTTGATGTACTTGATAGCGGTATCGGAATCGAGAACGTTACCCAGCTTGGAGAAGAAGCAGGTCTGCATCACAGTGTTGATGCGACGGCCCATGCCAGTCTTTGCGGCAACGGCGTATGCGTCGATGACGTACACCTTGAGCTGCTTCTTGATGATGACTTCCTGAACCGGACGAGGGAAAGTATCCCAGACGGTTTCTGCGGAGTGCGGGGTGTTGACCAGGAAGGTTGCGCCCTGCTTTGCATACTTCAGCATGTCCACGGATTCGAGGTGCGGAGTATGGTGGCAAGCAACGAAGTCAGCTTCGTTTTCACCGATCAGGTACGGAGCGTCGATGATGCTCTTACCGAAACGGAGGTGAGAAGTGGTCATGGAACCAGACTTCTTGGAGTCGTATACGAAGTAACCCTGAGCGTTGTTTTCGGTTTCGTTACCGATAATCTTGATGGAGTTCTTGTTTGCGCCAACGGTACCGTCGGAGCCCAGACCGAAGAACATGGCCTGGAAGAAGTCGGAATCCAGCTTGAAGTCGGGATCGATGGGGAGGCTGGTGTTGCAGACGTCATCGTTGATACCAACGGTGAAGCGTGCACGCGGTGCTTCGAGAGAAAGTTCGTCGAAGATAGCCTTGACCATAGCCGGGGTGAATTCCTTGGAGGAAAGACCGTAGCGGCCGCCGATCATCTTCGGCATAGCCATCTGGCCTGCCATGACGGCTTCAGAAACAGCGGTAAGAGCGTCCTGGAAGAGCGGCTCGCCTGCGGAACCCGGTTCCTTGCAGCGGTCGAGAACAGCGATCTTCTTGACGGTCTTGGGGAGAGCAGCAACAACTGCTTCCATGGGGAACGGACGGTACAGACGAACGTTTACGAGACCGACCTTTTCGCCCTTGGAGTTGAGATACTTAACGGTGTCACCAATGGTGCAGGTAGAAGAGCCCATGGAGATGATGACGCGTTCTGCATCGGGTGCGCCGACGTAGTCAACAATGTGATACTGACGACCGGTGAAGGATGCAACCTTGTCCATGTACTTCTGGACGATTTCCGGAACCTTCTTGTAGAAGGGGTTCACGGTTTCGCGGCCCTGGAAGTAGACGTCCGGGTTCTGAGCGGTACCGCGCATGGTGGGGCGGTCCGGAGTGAGGCAACGTTCGCGGCAAGCCTTCACGTACTTTTCGTCGATGACGCTACGGATAACGCCGTCTTCGAGAGCTTCGATCTTCATCACTTCGTGAGAAGTGCGGAAACCGTCGAAGAAGTGAACGAACGGGACGCGGGATTCGAGAGTAGAAGCGTGAGCCACGAGAGCCATGTCCTGGCATTCCTGAACGGAGGATGAGCCGAGCATAGCGAAACCGGTCTGGCGGCAAGCCATGATGTCGGAGTGGTCACCGAAAATAGAAAGGCCCTGCATAGCGAGAGCACGGGCAGTCACATGGAAGACCGTGGGGGTCAGTTCGCCGGCGATCTTGTACATGTTGGGGATCATCAACAGAAGACCCTGGGATGCGGTAAAGGTGGTGGTCAAAGCACCGGCCTGCAGTGCACCGTGAACGGTACCGGCAGCGCCACCTTCGGACTGCATTTCAAAAACGCGGGGAACCTGGCCCCAAATATTCTTCTTACCAGCTGCGCTCCAGTTGTCGGCGTGTTCAGCCATAGGACTAGACGGTGTAATCGGGTAGATAGCTGCAACTTCACTAACTGCAAAAGCAACGTTAGCGGTAGCTTCATTACCGTCACACGCAATCATCTTCTTTGCCATGTGTGTCTCCAATTATTGTGTTAATTCAATAAACTTGCGATTTAAAAAAATCCAACGTAAATTTACCCATTTTTAATGTCAAAAAGTGAAATATTTTTCAAAAATTCACTAAAAAATCCACTTTTTTGAACACTCCGTGTAAAGGTCTGCCGGAAAATGACCGTTCTGAGGGGTAAACGACCTTTCTAAAAACTTACAAAAAGATTATTTGTGTTCGAAAGGGCGGTTTTTCATCTGATAACTTCAAAAACGTACTTCAAAAAGTATGCTTTGACTACATGCAGCCCTTAAGTTTCATACCCACCTTTAGGGGCTGATCCTTGCCAAGCTTGTTGATTCGTCGAACCGCATCTTCGGAAATGTAGAAGAACGCCGCCACATCGGCTACGGTATCGCCTTTTTTGACGATATAGACATTTTCAACTTTTAGCTTGGACTGGATTTTACGATGGGCTTGAATAGCCTTCTTCTTGGAGTATTTCTCGACTCCGGGTTTCAGTTGCCAATGGGGGAAGTCTACAACGGTAGTGGGGTCGATGTTCACGTCGCCGTAGCGGATCTCGAAGTGGAGGTGGGCTCCGGAAGATTTTCCGGTGTTGCCAGCGAGGCCAACGATATCGCCGGGGTAAACCTGGTCGCCAACCTTGACGGTGCGTTCGGCCAGGTGGCCATAAAGGGTCTGCAGACCGTTTTCGTGCTGTACCAGGACGTAGTGGCCGTAGCCGCCCTGATTGTATTTAGAGACGATCACTTCGCCGGGGTAGGCGGCAACCATGGGCTCTCCTTTTTCTACCTGGATGTCTACGCCGCGGTGGAGTCGGTGGTCGCGGATTCCGTAGGGGGAGCCGAGACGGGCCTCGTGTGTAATGGGGATGAGCATGGTAGAAAAGTCGAAATACTCGCCGACGGTTTCGGTCTTGGTGGGCTTCTTTTCGCCTTTCTTCCTGGATTTCCTGCTCTTTTTGGTGGCGTCCACGAATTCGACTTCAACGCCCTGCTTTTCGTAGAGGAGAGCCTTGGTGAAAGCCTTGGGATCGTCTGACTTTATAGAGACTTTCTTTGTGGAATCGCTGGGGGATTCGTCGTCCTTTGCGATTTTGCCCGAGGATTTCTTGCTGGATTTTTTTGAGGACTTCGTAGACTTCGAATCCTTGGATTTTTTCTGCTTGTCCGTCTGTTTTTCCGTCTGTTTTTCCTTCTGCTTGTCTTTTTGCTTTTCCTTGGACTTTTCTTTCTGGGTGTCCTTCGATGTCTTGGATTCTACCTGGGTGGTGGATTTATGGGAGGATTCTTTGGGGGCAGTCTTTGCCAATGCGGGGCTGAGGAGCGCCGCAATGAGAAGGACTATTAAGACTGCCTTTTTCACCCCGATGCTCCTACTTCAAGAATGCGAAAAATACCGCTGCGATGATACACAGGAACGCCACGATGTGGTTCCACTGCAAAGTTTCTGTGTGGAATACGGTAACCGCAATGACGGTAAAAATGGTAAGGGAAATGGCTTCCTGGATAATCTTCAGCTGCATCAGGCTGAAGGGACCGCCGTTAATGCGGCTGCCGATGGAGTTGGCGGGAATCATGAAGCTGTATTCCAGGAGGGCGACACCCCAGCTGGCAAGGATTACGAGAATCAGGGGCCAGTCGGTGCTGATATGCATTTCCTTGAGCTTCAGGTTGCCGTACCAGGCAAAGGTCATAAAGATGTTGGAACAACAGAGGAGAAGAATGGTAAAGATTCCTGCGCGCATTTTTTTGCCAATGTATTGAATGGTTAAACTTTTTTGTTTGCCCGTTGGACTTCACCACGAAGGCGGTAGGGGCGTCCAGTGGAGTGCTGATAGGCCAGGCGAGCCCGAACTTGTTCCAGGTACTTTATATAGGTCTCACTTTGATAGTCGCGGTAAGTCCAGTCAAAGCTGTGGAAGTGTCCGTCCTGGAAATAGAGGGTAGGTTCCACGAAAATGCCCCGCTGCATGTACACGCGCTGGCGCTGGTCCTTGGTGGTGGCCAAGAAAAACTGCCCGAGAGTCATATAGCCCGGATCCAGATTTACGGGACGCAGGCCCGGTGTGCCGTTCTTTTCGGCGATTTCCAGCTCGATTTCGTTGGTCCAGAGCTTGATATCTACGATTTCAGTACGGTCAACCAGAGTCTCGTAACTGAAGAAGGCGCGGACAGGGGCGGTTCCGATTTCATCTTTATAATAGTTGGTAAAGGTGAAAGGGAAGGGAGGGAGGTTCAGGTCTTCTTCGCCGAATTTCTGACGGAGGGGCTCGCGGACCGCTTCAACGGCGGCTGCGTCCTGAGCCAGGATGCCAACGATGATCTTGACCTTTGCCGGTTCCTTGATTGCGCCCATTGTTAACTCCTCGACCTCTTATAAACCCTTGGAATCTTCTTCGGAAAGCTTGTAGATGTAAGGCCAGTTCTTGCCGGTAATCCACAGGTACTTTCCGTCGTAGGCGATTCCGTTCAGCACGTCCATATGGGGGTACCTGTTTTGCAGTTCGTACACCTTGCGGGACAAGTCAAAATACTTCTTGACGTGACCGGTGGGCAATTCGATGATGGCGATGGCCGCGGTTTGCCAGATGTTGGCGTAGAGGGTGTTGCCCACAACTTCCAGTTCGTTCAGCAACTTGATTGGGTGTCCGTCATCGGTAACGTCGATGACTCCAACCACATAGAAACCGCCCAGCGCCAACTGCAGAAGCTGGCTGGATCCGTTGCTCATGAGCAGGGCGTCTTTCCAGTAGGTCAGTCCCCATCCTTCTGTGGGAATGCGGAATTCGCCTTTCTTGGAAAAAGGTTTGCGGTTGTAGATGAAGGCCTTCTTGGATTTCCAGGTCAGGTAGAAGATGTCGTCACCCACGGCAATGGAACCTTCGCCAAAGTAACGTTCCTGGAGCATGGTGGAATCAAGTACCTTACCTTCCAAGGTTCGACGGTACAATCCCGACTGCCCATATTGTCCTGTAGTTTCGATCAGCTCGTTTCCGTCAAAGAAGAGACCCTGGGTAAAATGAGTCTGTTCGTGGGGAATCGAATCGATGATGGTGGGGACCACGCGGGGGGCTTCGGCAAAACTGGCCGTAGCAAGAATGGAGACACATGCAAGAACGATGGCTGCAAATCTTTTCATGGTGGTATCCGGTTAGTTCCTAAATGTCCACACGATACCGTAGGCGAAGCGGAGCCCTTCGGGAGTGTAACCCGATTCCGGCATGTAGATACTGTGGTTGAAGTTTTCGATTCGGCTGTAAATCTCGAACTGCAGAATCTGCATGCGGGCCTCGAAATCCAGGGCCAGATACTTCTTCATGGGCTCCAGTTCCAGGTTGCCGTTTTCGCCGATGGTGCAGTCGTAATGGTCGCCGAACCACTGCCAGTCAACACGGACACTTACACCCAGGCGGTCGAACACGAATCGGTTCTGCCAGTGGATGCTACCCTTGTAGTAAAGTTCCTGGGTGTCCATAAGCTTGGTGCTACGGTCCAGAGTCTGGCCTCGTTCTATGTAGAACTTCCAGTTGCCCAGGCGGAAGCCAAATTGCAACAGCCAATCCAGACTGGAAACGTGATCGATGTTTGTGTAGGTATAGGCTTCTTCGATGGTGTTGGTGGAGTCTACATGGCCCCACTTGACCCAACGGGGCTTGATCAGGTCGTCTACATGTTCCTTGCGCAGACCCAGCCCGTAAAAGACTTCGCGCTTCTGGTAAGCCAGGTTCACCGTGGTGCGGTTCCTTTCTTCGTACTTCAAGTCGTTACGATGGAAGGCGAGACGTCCTGTTTCGTTAATCTTGATCTGGCCCACGTCGGGGAACTTGTTGTCGTGACGGAAGGCTGCGTTCAACTTCAAATGGAAAGGCAACAGGGCGGTAGCGTCAAAGGAATAGGCCTTGGCGAATTCCTGTTCGTCGTTTACGGAACTGTTGCGCTGCATGCCGGTCTGGGTCCTGAAGTAGAAACGGCGCCACAGGGTGTCCGACAGTTCCAGATAACCCATTTCGCGGTCCTGCAGATAGGTGTAGTGGTCGTCGTTGGCGTTATGGTAATCGGTGTTCAGGAACTCGTACTTGAACTTGATGGCCGGGTTCAGCAAGGTGTGGTAGGCGATACCGAAGTTGCCCAGGATCGATTCATAGTTGATATACTTGGTGGTATCGTAATAGAGAGTGTCTTCCTGTTCTACACCCAGGGTATCCAGGTACTTCTTGGTGCCGCTGACAAAGTGGGGCAGGGAATCCTCTTCGATTTCGTGATTGCCATAATTGATGTCGGCACTGAACGTCAGATTTTTTAAGGGGTAAAGTTCGATTCCCGCTCCATAGGTGGAGGCCTCGATATCGATAGTGTAAGGATTTTGCTGGAATGTCCTGATGGATTTGTCCAGGGAGTCCAGCAGAACCTTGTGGTTGGGATTGTCGGCGTTTTCCAGGTAGAGGAAATTCATTCGGGTGTAAATCTTACCCACGCCAAAACGGGCGGTAACCACTGGCTGCAGATGCATGCTGTTCATGGCGATGTTACGGCCTGCAAAGGGAATCTGGCTGGAGTCGCGACCCAGGGAGAAATAGGGGGAGTGGGTCACGTTGGTATAGCTGTATTCCTTGGAATCTATGTCGGAGTGGCTGGCGATACCCAACTCGAAAGTGACGGAGTCGGTGACCAGGCGCTTGAATTCCAGACGCAGGGCGTTTCCGCTAAAGGCGGGGCGTTCCCAGTTCAAGTCGGTAATGGGGGTGTCGACGGCGATCCCCTTACGTTCCTCTACCAGTATGCCGTTCTCGCCATTGAGACCCAGGGTACTTCCATCGTACATGAGACGGGTGGTGTACAGGCCTGCCAACATGCTGGGGTAACGCTGACTGATAGAACCCATGCCCATGGCGTCCGGGTCCAGTTCGGGCCTACCCAGGATCGAGGTTCCCAACATCCAGTAGGACTTCTGGCCAGAAATATCGTAAGTGCGCTGCATGACTTCGGTCAGGGGCAATACCCAGCGGCCCGCATCGGTTTCGCGGGGGGCGGGGTCAATTCCGTTGGGGGACTGGTAGACGGAGTCCTGGGGGGTGGGAAGAGTGTAGCCTAGGGAACGGACCGGTTCTGCAAAGACAGCGACGGCAATCAGCAACAAGAAAAAGATGGCGCGGAACATGTAAGCGGGACCCACTTTTAGTACCATTCGGCGCGAAGCTTTTCGCGGCGTTCACGAAGGGCCTGGACTACAGTGTAAGGCATCTTCATGCAGTTGGGGGCATAAGTACTGCCTTCGGTGTGGAAGTCGCTTCCGCCCGTACCCACCAGGCCGAAACGCAGGGCCATTTCCTTATACTTGCGGCCTACGGCACCCTTCTGGGCGGGGCAGTAGACTTCCATGCCCTGTACGCCCCATTCCACCATCTGTTCGATGAACTCGTCGCTGAGCCCGGACTTGTAGGGGTGGGCAAGAACCGCAATGCCGCCTGCATTTTCGATAAGGCGGATGGTCTGCTGGGGGTTAAGGCCTTTCTTTTCTACAAAGGCGATGCAGCCGTCTCCCAGGTACTTGGTGAAGGCTTCGGAAAAACTGCCGATATATTCTTCGGCCACCAGGGACATGGCGATGTGGGGGCGACCGATGACCTTGCCCTTGCAGTAGCTCAGCACCTTCTCGAAAGTGATGTCGATACCCAGGGCGTTCAACTTCTTGATAATGGCCTTGGCTCGGGTAACACGCTGCTTGGCAAAATCCTGGAGCTCCATGTTCAGGGCCAGGTTGGTGGGGTCGCAGTAATAACCCAGAATGTGGATGTCCTTGCCCTGCCAGACAGAAGAAATCTCGATACCGGGGATAATCTCCAGGCCGATGGCCTTGGCCGGTTCCGCAGCCAGGTTATAGCTATCCAGGTTGTCGTGGTCGGTAATAGAAATACAACGGAGCCCCTTGCGCTTGCTCAGGGTTAAAACCTCTTCTACATCCAATGTGCCGTCCGAAAGCTTGGTATGCAGATGGAGATCTGCGTAACCGCCGTTTTCGGTAATGATGGTAGAAAAGCCTTTTTGCATTACTTGACCCCGTAATACTGGGCGATGAGGGCGGCCTCGCTGGAAGTGCTGGGCTGCAGGCTCAAGTTCAGGAAGGGGTAGACCTTTTCGGAACAGAAACCGATGCGGCAGTCGGCTCCGCTAACCTTGGCCAGGTAGAGGCGGGGGAGGAAGGCGTCGCCCAGGTAGATGACCACCGTGGGGGCAAATTCCTTGATCTTCTGTTCCATTTCCATAAAAACGGGTTCCTCGAAACGGCATTCCAGGTCGCTAAAGTAGATAGCCTGGGCGCGCTTGGCCGAAACCAGGGCGTGGAGGGATTCGTGGGCCACCAGCAACACATTCTTGAAAAATGCCTGGGGCATCTGGTGCATAAAGGGGGCTACACGCTCCATGTCGCGATGGAGAAAAACCAAAGTCTTGGGGTTGTTCTTCAAAGCCTCGGGGAAGTTAAAAGCTCCGGAATCTTCACCTGCCTTCTTCAAAAACCAGCGGAACAGGGAATCCTGGCTGCTGAAACGCTTAAAAAAATAGCGGAAACGATTGGTAAAGTACGGTGAAGGTTTCAATTTGTCCTCGGAGCGTTAGTGGGCTGAAATATATTAAATTTGGCCTATGGCAAAACCGAAGTTCTACGCAATTAAGACCCCTAGCGAAAGCAAAATCGTAACCACCTGGGACGAATGTCTAAAATTGACCCATGGAGTCAAGGGGGTGCTATTTAAATCCTTCGGTTCCATGGCTGAAGCCGAAGCCTGGATCTCCGGCATGGAAGCCCCTGTTCCCGGAGGAGTCCGCGTATTCGTGGATGGATCCTTTTCTCCCGGGTTCCCCTATTCCGGATGGGCCTTTGTCGTGACAGAAGATGACAAGGAAATCGCCAGAGGGAACGGTCTGACGGCTTTCGAGGCCGAAAGTCGAAACATCGATGGGGAAGTCATGGCCAGCTATCAGGCCATGCGCTGGCTGGACGCCCACAACATGAACGGCGTCATCTGCCACGACTACGAAGGCATCGCCCGCTGGGCCAAAGGCGAGTGGGCCGCCAAGAGCAATATCGCCAAACGCTACGTGACCGCCGCCCAGCCCTTCCTGCACCGCGTAAAGTTCGAAAAAGTTGCCGCCCACACTGGCGTCAAGTGGAACGAACTGGTGGACAAGCTGGCCAAGGAAGCTATCCAGGCTGGAAAAACCGCCCAGAAAAAGTAGGACGGCGGGGCGTTTTTTGCGTTTTTCGCTCAAAAATGCTAGTTAATTTGTTTGTCAGAGCCGTTTCCCCTGACTTCCTTGGTGAAAATTTTTCTGTTAGAGCTGAATCCCGTGGAGGGGTAACGCAAATTTTTCTGTCGGAGCACAATCCCGCGTTGCGGAAAGTGCAAAATTTTCCGTCGGAGCTCAATCCCGTGTTGCGGAACGCGCAAATTTTCCTGTCAGAGCGCAATCCCGTGTTGCGGAAAGTGCAAAATTTTTTGTCAGAGCACAATTCCCTGGAGGGGAACGCGCGAATTCTTCCGTCGGAGCGCAATTCCCTGGAGGAAAAAACGCAAAATTTTCTGTCAGAGCGGAATTCCGCAGAACGGAAAGAGCAATGTTTTTTGACGGAGACGAACCCCATTTTGGGGAAAGAGGTCTGTCTTGCATCAGTTCCCGTCCACCGTCATAGAAAATCGCAATACATTCCGCTAGACCTAAATGGTAGGACTAACGCCCCTAGTGTTGTGTAAAACACTATGCAATGATGTGATTTTTCTGTAACCTTTGTGATATCTTTCTGTAGTTTTTCTATAATGGAGCGACAATAGCTCCAAGGTGGAGTGGCTATACCCTTTGGGGGTAGAGCGTAGGAAATTGAATTTTGAATATCTATAGGGATGAGTGTAGATGGTGAACGAAGTTCAGCACATTTTTATCGTAGGAAGCAAGGGTATTCCTGGTGCATATGGTGGATATGAAACTTTCGTTGATAAGCTTACCGAATATCATCAAGATGATGCTCGCTTTAAGTATCATGTCGCCTGTAAATCTGATAAGAATGATGATTTTGAGTATCACGGAGCACGTTGCTTTAACGTTAAAGTTCCGAATATTGGTGCAGCGCAAGCTATCTATTATGACGTAGAAGCTATTAAACAGTGCATCAAGTACATTCAAAAACACAATATTCAGCACCCGATTGTATACTGTTTGGCTTGCAGAATTGGCCCTTTCGCTCGAGGATTTCAAAAGAAAATCCACAAATTGGGTGGTGTATTCTATGTGAACCCTGATGGTCATGAGTGGCTTCGTGCAAAATGGCCCTTACCTGTTCGTAAATACTGGAAGTATTCCGAACAGCATATGGTTAAGCATGCCGATCTTCTGGTATGCGATAGCAAGAATATTGAAACTTACATTCAGTCTTCTTACGCGCAATATAAGCCGAATACCACGTTCATTGCATACGGTGCCGAAATTCGCCGTAGTAAACTGGCAGATGATGATGAAAAATTCCTGAATTGGCTTAAAGAGAAGAATCTTAAGTCAAAGGAGTATTATCTGGTTGTTGGTCGATTTGTTCCCGAAAATAACTATGAAACCATGATTCGCGAGTTCATGTTGAGTAAGACCGACAAGAGTTTCGCCTTGATTACCAACGTAAATCAGTCTTTTCTTAATGAATTGAAAAAGAAGACTGGTTTTGACAAGGACCCTCGCATCAAGTTCGTGGGAACCGTATATGATCAAGAACTTTTGATGAAAATTCGTGAAAAAGCATATGGCTATTTTCATGGTCACGAAGTTGGAGGTACCAACCCAAGCCTGCTGGAAGCTCTGGCAAGTTCCGACTTGAACCTGCTTCTGGATGTTGGTTTCAATAAGGAAGTTGGCGAGGATTCCGCTATTTATTGGAGTAAGGAAAAGGGGAACCTGGCGGCAACTATTGAACGAGCTGACATGATGACTGATGGTGAAGTTAAGGCTTTAGCTGAAGCTAGTACACGCCGTATCATTGATGCTTATAGCTGGCAATTCATATCTAATGAATATGCGCGTGTGTGGAAAAATGTCAAGTAATTTCGATGAAAAAAAAATAAGTGTTATTATTCCTGCATATAATGTAGAGAAGTATCTGCTTCAGTGTGTTAAGTCTGTTTCTAACCAGACGTATAAAAATTTGGAAATCATAGTTGTTGATGATGGTTCCAAAGATTCTACGTTGGAAATAGCTCAAAATCTCCGAAATGAAGACGAAAGGATTGTTGTCATTCATAAGGAGAATGGAGGCCTGTCTTCTGCTAGAAACGCGGGAATGAACATTGCTACAGGGGACTATGTCCTTTTTCTTGATTCTGATGACTGGTTTGAATCGAATGCCTGTGAAGTCGCTATTTCTGTAGCAGAAACTAACCATGCAGACATTGTATTATTTGATTACTATCGTGAATTTGAACATGAGCAAGTACAATATTGCGCTCATAAAGGGGACGTTTTAAAGTACGAGAAAAATGGAAAAAGAGAATTTTTCTTGTACGATATGAAAACAATTACTGCATGGGGTAAGCTTTATTCAAGAAAAATTCTTTGTGAATTGCGATTTGATGAAAAGATGCGAACTGCAGAGGATGTTGAATTCAATTATAGAGTATTCTCGAATGTAGAATCTGCTGTCTATATTCGTCAGTGTTTGTTACATTATCGAATGCTTCCTCAATCTGCAATTCATGGATTTGATCCTAAAATTGGTGAAAAATTTGAGTATCCGTTAGAGAAAACAAAGGAATTGATTTCTTCTCAGAATACGGACAGTCTGTTCGCTTACTACTCGTTTGCCGCAATCGCATATTTGGTTTCTTGTCAGAATCAAATTTGCCGGAATAGCAAGTTGGGTTTATTTGAGAAAACGAAGCAGATCAGGGATTTTTCAAAAAAAATATGGGTTAAGGATTTGTTTTTTAACATGCAGAATGTAACGATTCCTTTTTCTAGAAAAATGTTGGTTCATTTAGGGCGTTTAAGGTGTTTTGGAATTTTGAGCGTCATTATTTCGTTGAAATGTCTTAGGAAGGCTTAAAAATGAATGTACCTCTGAGAGTTTTGCATGTGACTGAGGTTCTGTCCGCTGCTGGAATTGAATCGTTCTTTATGAATCTTTATCGAAGAGTCGATCGCTCTAAGGTACAGTTCGATTTTCTTGTGTTGCGGAATGAACATGAATTTTATGAAGATGAAGTAAATTCTCTTGGAGGGAAGAAATATTTCATAGAATCGAAGAAAAAGAATACCTTAGTCCGAATTTTCGAAGAGAGTGTCTTACTAGAAAAATTTTTGAAAGAACATCATTACGATATAGTTCATATTCACTATACGACACCTTTAAGAGCTCCTTATCTAAGGGCATTAAAACGCGCTGGTGTGAAAACGAGAATTTATCATTCTCACAGCGCCTACGTGTCTGGAAAGGGGGGGGTGAAATTGATGATTTATGCCTATATGCGTAAGATCATTGAGAAGTATGCGACTCATTTTTTTGCATGTTCGCAAGTTGCAGCGGAATGGATGTTTTCGGCAAACGTGTTGAAGCAAGGTTGGCATAAAGTCATCCATAATGGTATTGACACCAAGAAATTTGCGTATAATGCCAGTGATCGAGAAGATGTTAGAACGCAATTGGGAATCAATGGTAAGAAGGTTTTGATTCATACAGGCCGTTTCCTTGAACAGAAAAATCAGTCTTTTGTTGTTGATGTTTTTGCTGATGTAAAAAGGAAGTGCCCTAACTCAGTTTTGTTACTGTTAGGGATTGGTCCCTTGCAGGATCTCGTGAAACAAAAAGTTCATAATCTGGGTCTGGAATCCGATGTCTTTTTCCTAGACGTTAAACCGGATGTTTACAGGTATTTAAGTGCGGCTGACTGTTATATAATGCCTTCGTTGTACGAGGGACTTCCTGTTGCTGCTGTTGAAGCTGAATGCTCTGGATTACCTTGTGTCTTTTCAACGAACATTACTGAGGAAGTTGCTTTAACTTCAAATGTAAGTTTCCTGAAATTGACAGACTCTATTGAAAAATGGTCTGAAACTGTTGTAAAATCATTTGAAACCGTTCGTGAGGATTTTTCTGCAATTGTTTTGGACCACGGCTATGATGTGCAAAATGTTGCTGAAAATATGCAGGCATTTTATTTGAGTTTATAGAAATCATGTTTTATCAGCGATTATTTGATGAACGCCTTTGGGTATATTTTTTAACGCTTCTGTTGTCACTGTTTTTGGTTGCGCTTGTAAAAACGTACAGAAAAAGGACTGGTTCGCCTGTTCCCTTTGAGTGGTTTTGGCCTGCATTACCTTTTTTTCTCATATCGGCGTTTCGATTCTGTGTAGGAACTGATTACTATACATACCATTCCACTCAGATTCCGCAGATAAATAGTGGAACGCTCGATTTTGGTGAATATTTTCGTTACGATCTATTATTTGTCTTTATTGTTAAGACATGCAACCTGTTTTCTGAAACTACTTTTTGGACGTTCTTTGTGGTTTCTATCAGTCCGTTCTTCTATTTGAAGTGGGTCTCCAAAGAATCCCCGATGGCAATGTATAGCGTTGCACTCTATTTTTTTACTTGCGTATTTGCAACTTCCTTGAATATCATTCGACAAAGTTTTGCAACCGGCCTTTTTTGGATTGGTTTTTCTTTTTGGATTCGAAAAGAGAAAAAAATTGCAATAATCTTATTTGTTTTGACGTTCTTAATGCATAGAACTGCGTTAGTTTTCTTACCGTTGCTATTTGTTTTTGATAAAGACATAAAGATGAAGAAAAAATGCATTATATGCTTATGTCTGTTCTGTTTTAGCTTCGTTTTTTATGTGGATAATTCATCTCTTGGTTTTTTGAATCAATTAGGTGTTGCCCATTATTTTAATTCGGTATTGGATACTGGAGATCATAACTGGCGTTATTTTGCTCCAATTCTGCTTCTTTTTCTGTTAGATTGGAAGTATCGATTTGGTGAAGTTTCAGCAGTGCATAAAGCATATTCAAATTGCCTCTTTTTTACATTGGCTCTAATCTGTTTTTCTTCCGCTATCCCCATGTCTAATCGAATGATCTATATGTTGCTTCCTGTTCTAATCGTATATATCCCGATGCTGGCGAAACATATTCCCAAATACAGACGTATGATAGTCTGTTTTTTTCTTGTATATTTTATGGGCGTGTTCTATGTTCAGATTGTTGTTGATAACGCTCATCAAACGCTGCCTTATCGAACGGTTTGGCAAAAGAATGAGGTCCGTTTTTCTGATTATACTCGAAAGATGGATTTTGAACAATGGTTCATAAAATAGGCTAGGAATGTATGATTTCTATTGTTGTGCCTGTGTACAATGCACAAAAGACTATCGCTCAAACGATCGAGTCCGTGCTACATCAAAGTTATCATGGTTTTGAATTAATCTTGATTGACGATGGATCTCAGGACGCCTCTTTAGATATTTGTAAATCTTTTGCCGAAAAAGATTCTAGAGTCCATGTCTTTCATTACTCCAATGGGGGCGTTACTGCAGCGAGAAAATTAGGGGTAGAACATTCGCGTGGAGATTGGATTACATTTGTCGACGCAGACGATTTGTTAACAGAAGATTCGTTGGCTCGTTTAGCAGCGTGTAGGGAAAATTGCGATATAGTGTCGGCAAGTGCTTTTTTTTGCGATGAAAATTGTGAAAATCCCAAGGAACCTCCAATTGCATGTGATGACAAAATCATTGATGGAACTTGCTTGGCGAAAGAGATGATTATGGAAAAAGTGTTGTGGATGCCATGGGGAAAATTGTTTAGGAAGGATCTGTTCTCTAGCGACATATTTAATCTTCCTGCAGGCATTCGTGATGGTGAAGATTTGATTATGAACTTACGCTTAGCGATGAACGCTAATGCAGTTCGTTGCATTCTTGATAAGGTTTACCTTTATCGCTTGCCATCCGTATCTCACTCAATGAATATGAAAGCGAAATTGAAACAGCTTTATTATATTTGCTCGAGTGTAAAGACAAACAAGATGCTTTGTATTCTTGGTGTTTATAAGTGGCTTTATAGAAATATCCGAAAAGTGATTCTAAATAAATAAAAATGAAAATAGGCATAATTACTCTTCCTCTACATTCAAATTACGGAGGTGTCATTCAGGCTTTTGTTCTTCAAAATGTTCTGCGTGATTTTGGTCATGATGTTAGAGTTATTTCGAAAGATCCCTTTCTGAAAAAATCCTCATTTCCAATACAAATCCTGCGTTATTTGAAGAGGTTTGCTTTAAGGATCTTAAAAAAAAGTTCTGCACCGGTATTTTTAGAACGAGATTACAACAAGGCTTGTTCCCTTTTAAATGTTTTTGTTTCTAAAAGAATGGATTGTCAAATCGTATCTGAGTTAAGTGAAATTCGTGAATCTGATTATGAGACACTTATTTTTGGAAGCGATCAAATTTGGCGTCCTCAATATGCAAAATATGGATGGGGGAGCATTGAAAACGCTTTTGGAAGGTTTGCTTTGGGGCAGAATGTCAAAAAAATCGCTTATGCAGCCTCTTTTGGTGTTGATTTCTGGGAAATGACTGACGAAGAAACTCAAAATTGTGCATGCTTAGCAAAAACTTTTAGCGCAATCAGTGTGCGTGAAATGTCAGGAATCCAACTTTGTCGTGATTATCTAGGTGTTTCTGCACAAACAGTTTTAGATCCGACGCTCCTTTGGACGAAAGAGCGTTATCAAAAGGTTTGTGCCGAAATTCCAGAAAAAAAAGAACGTTTTTTGGTTGCCTATGTGTTGAACAAGTCTAATGACATTCAAAGCCTGTGTGAACAAATTGCATTAGAGAAAGGACTGTCTGTGAGAATGTTTTCTTCAGACGATAAGGCATCGTTGTCTGTTCAGGAATGGTTGGCGATGTTCCGTGATGCATCCTATGTAGTGACAGATTCTTTCCATGGAACTGTTTTCTCCATTATCTTTGAAAAGGAATTTAAGTGCGTTTATAACAAGAGTCGAGGTAATGCTCGTTTTGAATCTCTTCTAGATTTGTATAATTCAGGTAAACTTGATGAGATGCGTCAATTCTCCTTGAATTGGTTAAAGAACGCTTTGGAATCCTAAATGCCAAAATCTCAACTTAAAATAGGCGCTCTTCTTTCTTATGTAGTCTTAGCCCTCCAGAATATGGTGGGGCTCCTCTATACTCCTTTCATGCTTCGCATGATGGGTAAGTCTGAGTATGGGCTTTATTCCATTGCGGCATCCATTGTTGCCTATTTGACTGTGTTGGACTTGGGTTTTGGCAATGCCATTGTTCGATATACAGCCAAATACCGTGCAGAAGGTAAACAAGAAGAACAGTATAAAATGTTCGGGATGTTCTTCCTTTTGTATTGCTTGATTGGTGTTGTCGCGCTATGTGCCGGTGGTGTATTGTATCTCAATGCCGAAAATATCTTTGATTCCTCGATGACAATGAGTGAAATGCATCGAACGAAGATTATTCTGGCTTTGATGGTTGTTAACCTGGCAGTCACATTCCCTTTTAGCTTGTTTGGGTCTATTATCACGGCTTATGAGCAGTTTGTTTTTCAGAAGGTTATCGCCATTGCCCGTATTGTCTTGAATACGGCGACAATGATTGTGCTGCTCAATTACGGTTATAAGGCCGTGGCCATGGTTGTGGTCACCACCATTTTTAATTTCCTGACACTCGGCTCAAATCTCTGGTACTGCAAGCATTTTCTCAAGATAAAAATCAAATTTGGAAAGTTCCAGTGGGGATTCCTTAAGGAAGTTTCTATTTATTCACTTTGGATATTCATGAATGCTATCATGGATCGCATATATTGGAGTACAGGTCAGTTTGTTCTTGGTGCATTTGCCGGTACCGCAGTTGTCGCAGTGTTTGCTGTGGCTATTCAATTGGAGAATATGTACATGTCATTCTCCACGGCAATCAGTGGCGTATTCCTGCCCAGGGTGACTGCCATGGCGGTCAAAGAGACTGATGGTAAAGCCATATCCGATTTGTTTATAAAAACGGGCCGCATTCAGTATTGCGTGATGGCTTTGGTCCTGTCAGGATTTTTCCTTTTTGGTCGTCAATTCATTAAACTTTGGGCAGGGGAAGGATATTCCGATGCTTACATTATCACCTTGCTGTTCTTTGTTCCTTTGACAGTACCCTTGATTCAAAATCTAGGAATAACGATTTTGCAAGCTCGTAATCAAATGAAGTTCCGATCCTTGTTATATCTTGGAATTTCATTGGTTAGCCTAGGGGCTCAAATTCCTTTGGCTAAATACTATGGTGGAATTGGATGTGCCTGTGCTATTGCCGGAGCTTTGGTTCTTGGCCAAATTATCGTGATGAATATCTACTACCAGGTTAAACAGAAAATCAATATTGTGGAATTCTGGTTTGAGATTGGTAAAATGTCTGTTGTGCCAGTTATAATGACTGTCCTTTGTTACTATGTGCTTCAAAGATTTGATCTTAATTCCTGGTTGTTGCTTGTAATTGGAATCGCCGCTTATTTAGTGGTTTATTTGCCTTTGTTCTTTGTTTTTTCGATGAACGGCTATGAACGTAATTTGATTTTGTCTCCCGTAAAAAAGATAAGAAAGAAGTTTGGCTGAGTATGAGAATTCCGTATTTTGATTTTCTCAAGGGTGTGGCGATAATTATGGTTGTTGCCATACATTGTATGTCTGTTGCTTATAAGAATACAGAAAGTGTTGATTTTCTTTGTTTTTTTATTCGCAATCTTATGAATGTTGCCGTACCGATTTTTTTGTCAGTTTCCGGTTTTTTTGTTGCAAAAAAGTCTTTTGAATCTGCATCAGATTTTATTGGTTATTTGAAAAAACAAATTCCTAGGGTTTATTTCCCAGTACTTTTTTGCTCAATTCCTTTTGCTATAGCTGGTATTGTAAAAGGTAGAATTCTGTCTACGCTTGTTATGTATTTTACGTGTGGTTATTCCATATATTATTTCATCGAAGTAATAATTCAGTGTTATTTAGAGGCATCATCAACATGTGTGGAAGCATTTAGGCTGCCTTGCTAGATGATTCTCTCGATTCCGATTCCCATTCGTAGGCTATCTTTACAT
>NZ_MWQG01000051.1:0-18935 GCF_002210365.1 Fibrobacter sp. UWH1 | reverse complement strand
CCAACCGAGCCGTCGAGGCGCAGAGCATCCATATCGACGGCAACGCCGTGGAAATCCCGCTTGATGGCGACGGGAAGCCTGTCGAAATGGGAGACACGATCCTGACCGGCAGGGACCGCGACGTGATTGTGGGCGGTGACTTCGGCGATACGATTACCATGGGCGACGGGGACGATGTTGCGATTGGCGACAATGCGTCGATAATCCTTGAGCACAACAATCCGATCGGCGTGTTCGCTCCCAGCGTGGAAATCATGCTGGAGCAGCACTCCGTCAATACTTCCAACGGCGAGGTGTTCCTTGGTAATGACAATACCCAGGCTAGCCAGATTCAGTCCAAGTTCGAGAATGGCGGTGTTCCGGGCGTGACCCTCGAAGCATCGACAAACGGCGGTACGGACACGTTCACCGATGCGACAGGCAAGGACTGGACCCTGCAACAGGAAACTTCGTCAACAACTGAATCGGGGACAGGTGGCTCAACAACAGATTCGGGAACGGGTGACTCAACAACCGATTCTGGAACGGAGGATGATCCCGCATCCGGTGATTCGATAACTCATGTTCGATTCTATGAGCCTACCGAGATTCATGCAGGAGATATTCTTCAAATTGAATGCCGAGGGGTTTTCCCGAATCAATGGTGGCGTCCTTACGCCATTGTTTCGCCAACTGGTTCCACATTGCCGCAGCTCCGCTATCTTGCCGAAGACGGAACTCCTGGAGACATCATTCAACCGGAAAATAACCAATATAGTTTCGCAATACCGGATAAACCCAGTGACCAAGAATTTTCGGTAATCCGTGTTGTAGCTGATACGGACGGTTGGATCATTGTTACTATGGGTTAGTTTTTGTTAATTTTGGAGTATAAATGCTGAATTCTCTTGATACAGAAAATGTCGGACCAATTGCAAGACTATCCGTCGGCTTCTCCAAGCGCTTGAATGTTTTGACCGGGGATAACGGCCTTGGCAAGACTTTCTTCCTGGACACGGTCTGGTATGCCATGACTCGCAAATGGCCTGCAGAAATAAACCAGAATCTGTTTTCTGGACTTATCGGCAGACCGCAAAATCCCACCTTTGAATCCTCAATTCGCTTTGCTTTGACAACCGAATCGGGGAATGTCGTGAAATACACGGCTAGTTTTGACCGTGAGGAACAGGGGTGGATAGGGCAGGTTGGCAGGCCTTACAACGCGGGGCTTGTCATTTACGCCTTGGCTGATGGAAGCTTTTGTGTGTGGGATCCCGCCAGGAACTACTGGAAAAAGGGAGCCTCTGCAGATATCCAAGAACGCAGACCTGCATTTGTCTTTTCCTCCCGTGAAATCTGGTACGGACAAAAAGATGGTGACAAGTCCATCTGCAATGGGCTGCTTGCAGATATTCTCAAGTGGCAGAATCAGAAAGGGATGGAACTTGAAATTCTCGAAAAATTGCTTGAGAGCATGTCTCCGCCTGATTTCAAACTGAGACTATCTGCACCAACGCGACTTTCTGTTGATGATGTTCGTGACATTCCTACGGTTTCAATGCCGTATGGCGATGTTCCTGTACTTCATGCTTCTGCCGGTATCCGTCGCATTCTTGCTTTAGCCTATTGCCTTGCATGGGCTTACAGCGAGCATCGCAAGGCCAGTGAACTTAGAGGCGTAACGACTACTTCGCAGGTGACATTCCTTATGGACGAGGTGGAGGCCCACCTGCATCCACGCTGGCAAAAGAAGGTTCTCAACTCCATTCTTGGAGCCATTGAGAATATGTATGGTTCTGGAGCCGAAGTGCAGGTTATCGCATCGACGCATTCTCCACTGGTCATGACTGCCCTTGAGGATGTTTTTGATTCTTCCCGCGACAAGTGGTTCGATTTGGACTCGATTGAAGGCGGAGTCATTGAATTTTCAGAACGTCCATTTGTTAAAAAGGGCGCTTCGGACTCTTGGCTTACCAGCGAGGCGTTTGACTTGGAATCCTCCAGATCACCAGAATCAGAAGCCCTGTTGAAAGAAATGAACAATGCTTTGCGCGAAGATTCCGGTTGTTCTCCAGAATACGTCCGTGAACTTTACGTTAAACTGTCGGCACGTCTTTCTCCCTTGGATGATGACCTGTTCGTTATTCGGAGAATCTGCAAGAAGAAGGGCTTTATAGAATGATTCCTGTGAAGTTGCAGATTGAACCTGCCGATTTTGATACGATTGTGCGTAAACCGGGCAATGCCTGGCTTCTATCGAATCCAGGGGTAAAGCCCAGCATGTACAAAAATTTCTGGAAATACTGCCTGAAAGATCTTGCCAGTCTGTATGGACATTTTTGTGCCTATCTCGCCATCTACATAGAACCCACGACTGGTGGAGAATCGGTGGACCATTTCGTTCCCAAGTCCGACCCCGTAAACGGCGCAAAATTGGCCTATGAATGGAACAACTACCGCCTTTGCTGCCTTGGCGAAAACCGTAAAAAACGAACCTCGATTCCCCCGCTGGACCCTTGCGACCCGAACATGAAACCGGATTCGTTCTTCATCAATTTTGGAGATGGTTCGATTTACCCGAACCCGGCTTTCGACGTTGCCTACAGAAAAAAGTGTCAAGACACGATCGATGCCTTGAAGCTTGACGGAAGCGACTGTAGGGAAATGCGTAAAAGGCGCTTTGAAAAATATGCCCGTGGTATAGTTTCTATTGCAGACTTGAAGGAAGACGCACCGTTCATCTATCAGGAAGTTGTACGCCAGGGCCTTTAGACTGCTATTCCTATTCCGCGGTCAAGTCTTCTCTTAAAACGAGTTTCCCGCCAGTCCAGGTTTCCAGCCCGTTCTGGAGCAGCAGCTTCCCTGTGGCCCGTTGCAGCCTTACGTCGATGATCCGCAATGCCCTCATGTTTTCGAGCTGCCTGCGTTCCGCTTCGCGAAGGTCTTCTTCCATCTCGAAAATTTCGCGATAGTTGCTCTTGCCCAGGGCGAGCTTCTTGAATTCTTCTTCCAGTTCCTTCTTGTGGTATTCCACGGCGATCTGGCCGTAACGCCACTGTTCGCGGATTTCCTTTGCCCTGTTCTGCAAAATGCGGTATTCCTCGAATATCTGAGCCTGCAACAGGGTGAGCCTTGAACGTGCCGCCCTTACGCTGTATTTCTGTGCCGAAATTCTATGGCGCTCGGCTACTCCACCAAACAGGGGAACGTTGATTTCAATTCCGCCCGCAAGTACTGTCTGTCGCTTTTCCTCGGTCTTGAAGTTCCTCACGGCTTCCCGTGCGTTCTTGTTCCTGCTTCTTATGCCATAATTGCCCACAAGGTCAACGGTCGGAAGCCAGTCTGCCTTTCGTGCAGAAAGTTCCGATTCTCGGAGCATGAGTTCCGCTCCCTGTGAAAGGTATGCCGGGTGCATGAGCGACATGGAATCAAGGAATGTCACGGAATCCTGTTCTGTGGCCGGTTCAGGCTCCATCCCGGGCGCCATCGCGATAGGGCGTGTATCGTGCATGTATTCTCCGGAAGAAAGAACAAGCAACAACGCGAGCCTTGCACTTCGCAACTTGTCAAGGGCGTCGAGTCTTGCGGACTCCCTGTCGGAGTATTCTGCTTCTGCCTTGCTGTAGTCCATGGCTGAAAGCAATCCCAGCTGCAGTCTTTTTTCGGCATCTTCCAGAATGTCGTGAGCGACCTTCGCAGATTCCGTGGCCGAAGCCAAAAAACGGTCCGCATAGTAATAGTTCCAGTAGGCATCACAGAATTTTTCAAGAATTTCATTCAGCGCATCACGGAACTTCTGGTATGCAATTTCCTTCCGCAGCCTTCCTTGTTCCAGTTCGTTCATCGGTGACAAAAACAAAGGGCCGTCCTTGAGCAAGTGCTGGCGCAATTCCCCGCCAAAGTAAAGTTCCGACGTGTAGTCGCTGTGTGTATATGCGGCCTGGTTAAAGCCCACATTGTACTCGGTGCCTGTAGGGAGCGCCCCCTGCACACCAAGCTTGTATTCTTCCTTTGTTTCCGTGAATAGTGCACCTGGTCTTTCTGCGGTTTCCTTGAAGGCTCGACCGACAAGCCTTGGCTCGAACTTGCCCAGGGCGCTGGTTGCAGCCTCCGATTCCGACAGCCAGGCAAACTTGGCTTCGTTTACGTCGGCATTGTTTGCAAGCACCGTCTGCAACGCCGTCTCAAAATCAAGGAACAGCGAGTCACCCTCGGCAAAAGCGAATGCCGTGGCGAGCAAAATGACGGTGTATATCGCGCGGAACTTCATTTCAGGATGACTTTCCCCGTGACACCTGGTTCGATTGCCTTGTCAGCATTGTCAAAGACGATCTTTATGGTGCGAAGCATGCTGGCCTTGTCAACCACGGGCGAAACGAACTCGATTTTACCTTTCTTACTTCTGTTCTGCTTGCGACCGTCCAGGGTAAGACTCACCTTCTGTCCGACTTTCAGCTTGCCGGCCTTGTCAGCGATTATGTAGGCGACCATGCGGCAAGTGCGTACATCCGCTATTTCCAGGATTGGCTCCAGCGCCTCGACGCTTTCGCCGTTGTTCTTGGAGATCGTTGCCACCTCGCCGTCAAATGGGGCTATAAGGAACCTTTTAGACAGCTCTACCTTGGCCAGGTCATGTTCCAGTTTCGCACGTTCCTTATCGTTTGCTGCGGCGGAGTATTCGGCAGAGGCTACATCGTAGTTCATCTGCTTTTCCCAGACCTGTTCAGCGCTCACGGAGTTGCTGTTCTCAAAGAGACTCTTGGTTGCATCAAGGTCCTTCTTGTAAGTCTCCAGCTTTGCCTTGGCCGAATGCAGAGCCGAGGAGTCCTTCTCTGCCATCGCCGTAATGCGAACCCGCAGCTGCTCCTCGTTGTTCTCCAGGCTTATCAGCGTATCGCCTTTGTGCACAAAGGAACCTTCCTTCACCCAGATACGTTCAATCTTGCCCGATACGGTGAAGCCGATGCGAGCCTGGTTTATGGGTTCTGTAACGCCATCGAAAGTACCCTGGGCAAATGCTTCCATGGCAAGCCCAAGGATCAATACGAATTTCCTGACCATACAGGCTATTCCTCAGCCTTGCTAGAAGAACTGGCGACGCTGGAAGAACTTGCTTCCGCAGAGGAACTGGATGTTACAGAGGAACTAGATGCTTCTGAAGAGCTGGATTCTTCTGAAGAACTGGACTCCGGAGCCTTGGTCAGTTCGGTGAGAATGGTCAGCCCCTGCATGTAGAGACCGTTCCTTGCGTGTACCGTAAGGTTCATGCCAATGGTATCGCCTGCAACAAGGGAGTCGTCGAAGGTTTCGAACATCTTGACGAACAGCGTATCCACCTTTGTCCATGCGTCCGCATTCGGCGATTCATTCCCTGCATAGACAGTCTTCTTTGTCTTTGGAGTCTTGCTCCATTGCACTCCGCTCCTGTCTGTTGCGAGAGTGTCGGAGAATTTAATCCACAGTGTATCGTTTACGGAGAACGTGGCGCGGTAACTGCTGTTGGATGCCCAGGCGTTGCTGGTGACCACGTACATTCCGCGACCGGTCGTAAATGCCGCATCGCCGGACAGATTTTCGGTAAGCCTTTCGCCCGACTTTGTATAACCCACGATGCTTACGGAATATCCCTTTTCTGCCTCGAAGGGAACCGCGTGACGAAGGTAGAGCGTATCGCCCTTGACTTCCGGGGTGAGCATTACGGTGGAATCGCTTGCGACACTAACTGAGAGATTTTCCTTGCTCAAGGCTTCGCTGAAAACATAGTAGGGCGTAGTAAGCGGCGAAACATTGCTGTAACCCATACGGTTTTTATCCATCACGTTGGATGCGATGATGACTGGAGCACTTTCCATGAGGGTGTCACGGGCGAGGAACGTTCTGCCAAGGTCGTAAACAGCGTCTGAACGAAGTCTTGGCAGGACCTTGTTTGCAAAGCGGTAGGTCTTGCCCTTGTAAACGAAGGATTCTGCCGTAAGCGTAAGGCCAGAATCTGCAGGAAGCCCCTTGAACGAGAAGGCCCCTAGGGAGTCTGTCGTCGCAAGGAACGTCTCTGGAGCGATGTTGATGAAGCTTGTGTCCTGATGGACGATTCTGAGCTGCACCTTTGCTGCCGGGGACTTTACGCCAGTCGCCTCTTCCTGGATAAACAGTTCGCCAGAAACGCCTGCGTTAAGCGGCGAAAGCCTGATTACACGGGAACTGCTTGCGACCACACCCTCCATATAGCTGGATTCGCCCGTAGAAGAAACCGTTACAACCTTCGGCGCATAGAACAGCGTGTCTCCATCGTCAACGTCATAATGGCTGAAAGTGAATGTGCGCTGGCCGTATGGCAGACCGTCTATAAAAAACGCGCCAGACTTGTCGGTAGTCGAGGTCTTTTGTTTACCGGAATCATCAACGTATTCGATTGTAGCCCCGTCGAGGCCGATCCCTGTGGAGCCATTTACCACGCTACCGGAAAAGGTCCACTTGGAGTAGTCGTCGCCTTCGGAATCGGAAACGGAACAGCCCGTGACAAAAGCCATGGCGGCAATCAGCAATGAAAAAACGGAGTTGGTCTTTGACAGGTTCATAAATCCCCTTGTTTAGACAAAAAAATTTAGTAAATAGGTTATATTTTGCTAAATATCTATAAGGAATTAAACTAAAAAAACAAAGGAACTTGATATGGCCGAAAATAAGCAGCCCACAGTAGAATGGAATGACAAGGACATGCGCACCACTTACGTGAACGCAACGAACGTGGTTGCCGGTCGAGAAGAAGTGATGATGATCCTCGGTGTAAATCAAGCCTGGCAGATGAACCAGGAAAAGGTCGATGTCGCAATCTCTGACCGCATCGTGATGAACCCCTACACCGCAAAGCGCCTCGCTATCATGCTCAGTGCTACCGTGCGCGCCTACGAAAACAAGTACGGCAAGATCGACCTCGGCTTGACTGCCCCGGCTGCAAGCCCGGCCCCGACAGCTCCCGCGGCAGACCAGAAACCAGCGAAGTAGGTGGGAACTTGGACTAACTGCATCCAAAGGTCCGTACATCTTTGAAATAGACAGTAAATTTCATTAAGGAATTTTTATATGCTAAAAAGTGTCACTTTGGAAAATTTCTTTGCATTCCAGGAACGAACAACGATCGAATTGAATCCTGGAGTCAATTTCCTGTTGGGTATCAACGGTAGTGGAAAAACTGCATTTATAAACGCTCTACATTTGTTGAGCGAGGCGATTGTTGGTGATGGTTTGAAAAAGCTTATCAATGTTACCTGGGGAGGCTTTGACAATATCGTCAATGCGAATAATGGTGGAAATCGAAAGGACTTCTTTAAATTGCAGTTTGTTTTCTCTGCTGAAATGGTAAAGAGAAGAATTCAGAATTCCCGATTTGAAACCGATTTGAAATACGAAATCGTTATTCACACAAAAGGAATCCAAGACTATTCTGTTGAAGAAACTCTTGAAAGTATTCCCAAAAGACAATCGCAAAAACCTTTCTCGTATTTGATAAATAAGGACGGCAAAGGGCTTATTTCTGTGCGAGATGGAAAACCACAGAATCGTAATGCCAGTATCCAGTTAGAAAATTATAGTAGCGATTTAAAAGATAAAGAGTTGATCGCAAGTCAGGCTTGGGATAAAAAACGGTACTTACCGATTTTTATGTTTAGACAGATTATCTCCCAAATGTCTACTTACAACTATTTTGATACCGGCAAATTGAAAATTCCTCCATTCTATAATCCAGATAAAAGATTGACTCACGATGGGACGAATCTTCCTTATTTGTTGGTTCAGATTCGTAGGGATGATGAAATGTACAAGAAGCTGGAAGATAGTTTGCATAATGTTAACCCAAACTACAAGGAACTTTATTTTGAACCTTATGCTTCGCAACTTTATTTGTCTTTGAAAGAAAAGAACATTAGTCATCCTATAGGAATTAATTTTCTTTCCGAGGGTACGATTCAATATTTATTACTTCTGTCGATTTTTTTCAATAAAAATCGAGGAAAAATTGTAGCCCTTGATGAACCGGAACGCGGCTTACACCCTGATATGATAAAGTCTGTTGGCGATATGCTTAAGTTTGCAGCAAAAGAATCTCAATTGATTGTCGCTACACACTCGCCTTTGCTGTTGAATCAATTTGAGCTGGATGATATCATTATTTTCGAAAAGAACGAAAGTAATGCTGTAACAATCCGTAAGACAACGGAAGATGATTTCCCTGAAAATGACGGACCTATGCTTCCCGGTCAAATGTGGCTACGTGGTCAAATTGGAGGCAAACGTTGGTAACGGTAACAGTATTTGCGGAAGGTGGAACCGTTGATTCGGGCGGCGTAGATGCGGCTACTATGGATAATAGCGCCGCTTTACGGCAATCTCTTAATCGAATCTTTTCAGAAACAATAGGGAAAAGGGATGGGGTTCAGATAGTTGTTGAAATGAAAGCCGGTTACAAGAATGTGTGCAAAGAATTCTTGAAAAAATCCGATGACACCCTAGTTATGTATCTTGATTCCGATTGCGTTGCACGGGATATCCCAAAGTGGTTTGAAAAATTGAGCTTGAATGACCATATAACGATTCCTGATGATCGACGCAACAATATTTATTTCATGGTTCAAGAAATGGAAGCCTGGATTTTGAAGGACCTACATTCCTTGGAACTTTGGGCGGAAAAAGAAGGCTACGAGCGAAAAGATGTTTCCCCGTTGTCGCAACATTCGCTTGTGCGGGATAAAGATATTGAATCCATAAAGAAACCTAGCGAAAAATTAGCGCTAATGGTCAAACATTTCTTTAGTAGAAATAAGAAGAAAGTCAAGTATGAAAAACTGAAGAACGCTCCAGCCATACTTGATTGTATTGATGTTGGAACTTTGAAAGCCAAAGATGCTGAGTTGACGAGATTTTCTACCACCTTTTAAGACATTTCCCTAGTCCATGGACTAGGGAAACTCTTTTTTACAATCATGCCGTAAAATAACGGCTGATGCAGAAAGATGTATTTGGTGTTTTGTTTGGGAAACCGCTTTAACGTTTCGTCGGCGGAAATTTGCGAATGCAATTGGAATATCTAAATTTTGGTAGCGGTGTATTGCAGCGAGTCACGAACATACGGTGCTCTGACATAAATGTAGAATTTTTCTATGTATTGAATTCATGACTGATAGATAAAATCTAAAGTTAAGTTGTTCTCGCTTACATCTGCACAAATAACACGATAACCATTTATTTCCCCAAGTTTCCCTTTATAATCGTTTAATGCGAATGGCTGCTGGACGATATTTATTTTGTCACATTTGATTGAAAAAGATTTTTCTTTGCATTTTCCCGTTGAATCATCTATCAATGTTTTGAAATAAGAACTTCCAACCTTAATATAAAGATTTTCTGGAGTATATTGTAAATAATCCCCCCAAAAAATGGTCAAATCATATGTATTCTTATTTGCTAAATCATTAAAAACTAAAATCATGTTAGAAAAATCAGAGGTGTCTATTATTGCAAGAAAAGCATCTATGAGATCATTGTAAAAAGATTCTGAAATAGTATATCTTTTTTCGTCTAACCAAAAAGAACAATCAAGAACTATTATCTCATTTTCTATGGCTAACGCAAAAATAGTCGTCTCTGTTTCCTTATAATATGGGGAACGAACAAGAAACAACCATTTTTTAAACAACGGAATATATTTACAACCAAACAAAACGTTTTTCCATTGTTGTTGCGAACGAATGTCATTGGCTTCTTTTGCTAAGCGCTCAATGCTATTTTTCACTAGTTCTTCTGTTTCTGTTAAAGTGAGCCTATTTTCATTAATCTTTGTTTGAAGTAAATTTTTAGACATAATATTCCCCTACCTTATATTTAATATAAACTGGCCAATGAAGTTTGCCTCTACCTTTGGTAGAAGTAACTTCTTTTTTTTTGTTAATAGTATCAAAACTTTCTCCAAATAAATGGTCTAACACACCACAATCTGTAACATTTTTAAATTTTAAAGGTGAAACAAAAAATTGGTCTAAGATTTGTCGTCTAGAAAAATCATCATTACATCCAGGAAAAGATCCTTTTGCATCACCATCCATGTCCGTATTCCAGACTCGCCAAAAAGGATTTAAAAGTCCTTCATCTTTCTTTTGCGTAAAATCGTCAATACTTTTTTTGGCAAACCATGCTATTGAAGAAACAGTCACCAATTCAAATGGATTTGAATTGATGTCCCCTCCAATCAAATCAAAGTCATTTTTTGTACGAATATTTTTTGCTATTTCATAATATTTCATTCGCGCTTTATCTTCAGTTCTCCAAGAAGAGGGCATATGAACATTAACAAATTGTCCATTTTTCGTCTTTAAAACTTGATATCGTTCATAAGAATCACATTTTATGCAAAATTGTTTCAGATTTTGAGAAGCATATATTCGAAGATCACAAGACTTCTTTTGCCCAGGAATCATCACTATTTTATGTTTTTTGTCAATTTCAAAATCAGGCTTAACTTCTTGCAAAAAAAAGAATTGTATTAGACTGCTGAGTTAGATAATCAAGAATTATTTTAAACAAATAATCTGATTCGGTGATGTTATATGAAATAAAGGTTAATTCTGTCATGAAAATAATTACATTTTGGAACTTTTAAAAGTTAACGCGTTTTTTATTTTTTTATATCTTTCTTCAAAAATATGTTCAGAGACAAAAGCACGAATGCCGTAAGCAGAATGCCCTGCAGTTTTGCCCAGGTGTGTTCGTGGCCCAGCAGCTTGGCTAACCCCTCCCGCGTGGCACGAGCGAACCTCTTGCCGAACCAGCCGCTCTTGCGGTAGAGTTCGTCTATCCTTGCGCTAGTGAGCGTTGCTACCAGGTGGATCTGGGCGGACTCCTCGTCGTCGAAGGGGTGCGCCCCGCGTTCGGCAGCGCCTTGATGATGGCGCCCTGGTCGAACTGCGGCTTTTCCTGGTTCTGTGCGGTCATGGACTGTCGGTTAGGGTATGGTTTGGGCGGAAATAATAGTAAAAATACGCCGACTTGCAGAAACCGTTTAGAAATGCTACTGCCTAAAGACTCGTAAGAAGTTCTGAAGCATTTTGAAACATCCTCGGTCGCCCGAATGGCCCCAAAAGGCCGTTTTTACGCTTGGCGCGGTATTTGCTATGGAAATAGCGTTTAACAACGAGAGGGGTCTTATGTCCGATCAAAAACCGTCCACGCCAAAGCTTCTATCTCTTTCGGGAGGTGGATTTCGAGGGTTCTTTCAAGCCAACATCCTTTCCTATATGGAAGCCGAACTTGGCATGCCTTTGGCTCGTCTTTTCGCCTTAATTGCAGGGACTTCTATTGGGGGAATTAACGCATTAAGCCTTGCCGCAGAAATCCCTACAGAAAAAATGGTCAACTTCTATAAGGATTGGGGACCTAAAATTTTTCCAAAGATAAGGTGGCCGTTGGGCCTTATAAGGCAGAAATTTTCTGACAAGCAGTTGAGGGCTGCTTTGGAGCAACTCTTAGAGGATCGGACTATTGAGGACTTGAAGCATAAGGTGTTGATACCGGCTGTTAATCTTTCTACGGGTATGCCGCAGGTTTTCAAGACGCCTCACCATGCAAATCTGGTTATGGATAAGAAATACAGTCTAGTTGATGTAGCCTTGGCTACAAGTGCTGCACCCACATATTTCCCAATACATAAGATGGATGGACTTGATGGAAGCTATATGGTTGATGGGGGCTTAGTTGCGAACCATCCGGGATTGTATGCGTGCATAGAGGCTGAACAATTCTTGAATATGGGGAAGCTACCCTACAAGTTGCTGCATATAGGAACTATGAGTTCCGGCATCACGGATGTATGTAAAACGGTTAATTCTGGATTTCTGACTCGTTGGCGAGGCAAATTGTTTGATTTGTCTATTTCCGCACAAGAGGCCGCAACGGAGAATATCCTGAAATTTAAACTTGGGCCGGACCGTTATATGAAAATAGATGTAACCCCACCAAAGGAGCAGGTGAAGTTCATTGCACTAGATAAGGCGAACCCAAAGGCTCAACAAATACTATCACAACAAGCGCGTTCCGCCTACCAAAATGCGCGCACTGCATTGCAGAAATATATGGCGGAAGGAGAATAGAGTTATGGAATGCAAAAGTTTGAATGATTGCTTCCGAGGGTACCTCAAGGAGATAGAAGTCTCGCAGGAGGTCAAGGAAACATTGGAAAACGCCCGATTGAAGATAAAGCGAGCGTTAACTGATGGGATTGGAGAACGGACGGCACAAGAAGGAAACCGAGTTGTGCCACGTTTTATGAGACAAGGGTCCGCCGGATATAAAACGCAGAATATGCCCTGCGTTCCGCCTGCACAGCAGGTTGATTTCGATTATGGATGCTATCTTCCGTTGTCGTATCATGAAGATAAGTCGGAACCTAGAGAAGCTGCGAATGATTTCTTTGATATGGTCGATTCTATACTTAAACCTTTGGCTAAAGTAAATGGGTGGACCGCTGAGAAGGGGAAAAAATCGTATTGTCTAACTCTTTCGCAAGAGATTCATTTTGACGTTCCCTTGTACTCTGCTGATAAGGATTTCCCAAAAATTCGGGATATGCAATCTGCCAATGAAAGCGTGCAGGGCAGTACTTATTCCGCTTGTGATGAACAAGAAGAAAGGGATTTGGATTGGGACGACTTGCCGACAGAGTCCATAATGCTTGCGTATCGCGAAGACAATGGCCTGTATTCTTGGAAAAAATCGGACCCACGCATGCTGAACCTGTATTTCATGAATAAGGGTGATGATGACCGCGCTATTTATAGGATTCTAAAAGGATGGCGCGATTTCAATTTCCAAGATGGAAAGGGGCCTTCGTCTATATTCCTGATGAGCCTTGCGGAAAAGGCCAATGCAGGAAAATCATTTACCGATGATATTTCGGCAGAACTTTTGATGGTCTTGAAATTTATCAAGTCAATGCCGTTGACCGATGATGATGAGGTCTCTGTAGAGAATCCGGCTGATCCAAGGGAAGGTATCAAGTGCCCGACGGAAAAGTTCAAAGTGCTACAGAGTCGGGCGGTCGGCTTTGCTTCTGCCATTGCTGGCAATATGGACCCCTCTGATGCGTCGCGGTCGCAGGCTGTGCAACGTCACCTTGGAAAGAGATTCCCCGTGATAAAGGATTCGGTACAGATAAACCGTAGAGGAGCACTGCCGTCTGTGAGAGCCGGTTGATATGAAAGACAGTCCCTGGGAAAATCTTAAGGATGCTCTCGCTGCATGGAACTTTATTCCTTGCAGTGGGAGCCTTTCTGCCGAATTTGAAGGCCCGATAGAATCGAGTACCTTTGGAACAGTAATTGTAAAGTTATTGTTTGATAATCAGTGCTGTACTGAATTTCCCAGGGCTTGCTTGGCTCGGCAATATGATGGACTTTGTTTTAGAAAGGTGCCCCATGTAGAGAAGGATGGCGGTTTATGCTATCTTCAAAAGGGAGAATTGGTCTTTGACGCATGTAGACCCTATGACATGGTTGGAGTTGTTGTTGACCAAATAAGGGAATGCATTCTCGATTTGCCCAAGGAAAAATACGGGGAAGAATTTTCGAAGGAATTGCTCTCTTATTGGCAGTGCGATTACTGTGCTAGAATAATGGACATTGGCAAAGCAACCCTAAAGTTGATTGAAGGAAACGCGACTTCTCCTAGCTATTCTTGCCCAATCTATCCTTTATCGGGAACAATTGATTTATCTGCCATAGAGTTTCCGTTCAGAACAATGAATGATCTGCTTGCGTTCGGCAAGGCTTCTATGGGGAAGCGTGCCTTCAAACGCTACCGGAAGACTGTTTTATGGGGATGCTATTCCTCCAAGAATTTTGCTGTTGCCTTTAGAAAAAATGCAACTATTTTGGGATTGATTGTATCGCCGTCTCGCGACGGAATTTTTAATTGCCGGTATTTTGCGAAAGAAAGCGAAAATAAATTATTTTCAAGGAATATTTTTATGGGCAATAACGCACCTTTGATGGGTAAGAAAATTCTGGTTGTCGGATGTGGTACATTAGGGAGTAATTTGCTTCCGATGTTGGTAAAGTCCGGTGCCGGATTTAAAAATCCATTGACAATTGTTGACCCTGATAAGTATAAGGAGGAGAATTTTTCCAGACATTATCTAGGTCTAGAATCCCAAGGAGTAAATAAGGCTCGTGCAATGAAGACTGTTTTGGAAAATCAGGTAAAAGGTGATTCAAGGGTTTTGTGTAGGAATTTTAGAATAGATGCAATAGAGGATTCCTTTGAAAAAAGCTTTAAGCCGAAACAGGATTTTCCTTTTGACATTGTACTAGATACAACAGGTGACGAGTCGTTCTCGGAATACTTGAACCGATTCCTTGCGCAATTACCAAAGATGCCTCTATATATTTGTGGATATATATACGGGCGTAGTAAGGCTGTGTGTGCATCTGTTATCGGTAGTTCTAAAAAAGCGTGTTTACGCTGTGAAAAGAAATATGTGGAAGAAAATGGAGTTTTGCCTGTGCTTGGTAAAGAAGATCAGACAAGAGGAACCTGTAATGCCGTTTTTATTCCGTTCCCTATAACGGCTTCTATTGCAGCGGCAAACTTGATGATGACAGCTTTGTTTAGGTCTCTAAAAGCAACGGAAGAAGAATCTTTGTTTTGGTTCCAAACTTGTGCGAATAATGTCTGGAATGCGATGGAGTGTGTTACTATACCCAAGGATGATTCGTGCCCAGCTTGTTGCAGAAAATAGAACCAATAATGTATTTGCCATTAAAAAGAGGCAAAACGTTCAAAGTCGTTTTCTCGAATTGGATGATGAAGAGAATTGTTCAAATACAGAAATCTGTGCTGACCAATTATGAAAGTGGAGGGATGCTGTTCGGCGTGATTCGACCGGGTGAGTTGACGATTTCTTTTGCGACTCCTGCCTACCCAGATGATAAACGGTCAAAAACAGAATTTGTTCGCCGAGACAAAAGACACCTGAAAGTCTTAGACTCTGTGTGGCATCGTTTTGGGGGAACAATCGGGTATTTGGGTGAGTGGCATTCTCACCCTGAAAGTGTTCCCCATCCATCCTATGTGGATAAAAAAGGGTGGAATGCTGTTGAAAAGAAATCTGGAAAACCGATTGTATTCTTGATTATAGGAAGCGAAAAGGTATATTTGGAATGTAGAATTTAAAGGCTTTCGCAGGCATCAAAACCATCGGCGGTCAAGGAAAAAATATTCCCGTCCCTGTTTGGCTTGATAAGATTCTTTCGTACAAGTGATTTTAATGCTCTTTCATATTCTGCAATTTGACGCATGTCTTGAACAATGGTACCATTTATGTATTTTCCACCAAAAGTAGAAACCCATTGTAGAGAATGGTCTTTTTTCTCATTCATAAGTTTTAATAATTGTGTTTCATAATCAGATAATTTGCCCGAATTTATGGGGCGATTGACACTTTGTGCTTGTGACGATGATTCAAGCTCGTTTGAAATCAATTGAATATCGTCATTAATTATTGACTTTAATTCTTCCAAAGTTGAAAATTCTTTGTAGAAGGCTTGCTTGCGTATTTTTTCTTTGAAAGCGTCTAATTTCTTGCTTTGTTCTTCGTCAATCTGATTCCTTCGAATGGGTAAATTGCTAAAATAGATAAACGCTTTTTTCCCTTCCTCCATATGTCGCATGATTTCTTCGACAGAACCGCTAGGGTATTCTTCTGTAGGAGTTCCAATTTTATTCCAAAAGACTGCGATTATGAAATCCGCTTCCTTAAGAATTTGCTGATTTAAACTTGTCTGGGGGTGAGTACCTGAATCTGGATGTGCGTTTATATCCCATCCAGAAACCAAAAGAACTATTTTTCGTGTTTTTGAATTTATCTCATTCCATCGGTATATAGCCTTTTTTATAATTTTTCGCTCATCTACTACATCAGATGGTGACGCAATCATAATATTATAGCAGTTTGCATTAAACATATTTTATCCTTGAAAATTTTTTACCTTTGTAGCTTAATACACTTTTATATTTCTTAGAAAAGAGACTCTCTAGCGGGTTTAACGATGCTATCGTGACACAAATTTGCAAGTGTAAAAGTTATGCCCTACCAAGCAGGGCTTAGAAACGTTAGTCCATATCTTCTCTGCTTCGAATGACCTTCCATTCATCAATAATGCCTCCCAGAATTCTACGAGGCTCTAATTCGGCAGATTCGAGTTCTTCCCAAATTTCATCAACTTTTGATCCTGCTTCAGAACGAGGAACTTTCCCTAAGTAGGTCGATTCTGGTAGTCGAACCCCTTTATTGGGAGAATACTCCGAAAAGCCATGGGTTGAGAGAATCTCATTTCTTTCTTCATATGATGTTTCGGAATCAGAGTCAATTGAAATCACCATCCATACATAATCTTTCATGTTTTCCATCATTTAATCCTCCATAATGGGGTTGAGAACATTACTGTCCTTAAACTAATCCATTCTTTGGAAAAATCCAACGATTCTCTGAAATTTTTATTAAAACATTTTCATTCTATAATACGAAGTGTATCATATAGAAAATGCTTGCTGAACCGGTGGTTGAGGTTGGTTTTTGCCGGGGACTTTTTGACTGGCGTTTGCACGAATCGGCAGAAAGAGAAGATGAATTTCTTTAATATCTTTTGTTATGAAAGTTTGCCTATGGAGACCTGGGGACAGGGTGTGTTCTATGGGTGAGATAAAAGTTTTAATTAGGAGATTCTGTATGAATACGATTAAGAAAATTGGTTTGGTGAGCGCGGTCGCTTTTGCGCTGTTCGCCTTTAACGCCTGCGGCGATGACTCGGGCTCCACCAGCGCATCTGGTGAAAACAGCACACTGAGTTCCGCTGTTGAGGACGATGAATCATCCTCCAGTATCAACGACGACTCTTCCTCTTCCGTCATTCCAGGTTCCTCATCAAGTGTCGTGAGCGACAGCGAAGGATCTAGCAGTAGCGTCAAGGGCAGTGCCCCAGCCGATGTGTCATCCTCTTCTGTCATTTCCGACCCCGATCGGGAATCTAGTAGTTCCTCGGTGAAATCCAGCAGCAGTTCGGCTAAGTCCAGTTCCTCTGTGAACTCCTCATCAAGTGTCAAATCTAGCAGTAGCTCTTCTGTGAAACAATCTTCGTCCAGCGTAAAATCCAGTAGTAGCAAAACTCAGAATCCTTGGGGGACAGATAGTGAGTGGCAGCCCTTCAATTTGGCTAGCTTTGAGTATGGAATTTATACGGATACACGAGAACCAGAGAATATTCGTGAATATCATTATTTGACTATATACAACAAGGAACATTCAGATTCCTTAACAGTATTTGCAGAAAACTTGAATATTGGGAAAATGATTGACGGTTCAGAAAATCAATCAGATAATTCTAAAATAGAACGCTACTGCTATGATAACGATACTTTGATTTGCCATTATTATGGTGGACTTTACCAGTGGGCGGAGATGATGAACCTTCCGTTCGAATGCAATAGTAAGAGCTGTGCCGACTCCATTAAGCCGAATCATCAGGGAATTTGCCCGAAAGAATGGCGACTGATGACTTATGATGATTTAGAATTTATTAAAAAATCAGAATATGTAATACATAATAGCAGAGATGACTTGAGAACATCTTTTGGATTTAACGGCTATAATACGACAGGTTTCAGTTTAGTACAGACGGGAATGCGTCTTGATCCAATTGGAGGGGGTGGGTTTCAATCGTTCAGTTCTTCTGCATATTGGTTTTATCCAGAGGAAAAAATTGTTGATGGATACCATGTTGGGAAAGATGGTGTTGTAAATAATTCCAGTCTTACATCAAATGTATCGCTTAAAACAAATGGGCTTTCAGTGCGTTGTGTGAAAATTCAATAGATAATAACAAAAAATAAGGGTTTCCTATGTCTAAAACAAATAAGAAGAACGATAAAAAGAACCTCATGAATAACTACCGCATTGAATCTCTTGAACCGAGGTTCATGATGGATGCGAGTGTCGACTATGAAACCTTTACTAATGCAGAGCATTTCCAGACTGAAATAACGGAGCAACTCCAAAATTTTGAAACAGCGGATTTGAGTAATCTTGGGCTTAATGGAGCCCAAGTCGAGGCTTCTGCATTGTTTAATGGAATTGCTACTGATGTTGTGCAGAAATTTAATACCCTGCAAAATCAAATTGCCTCGCAGTTGAATGATCCTGATGCCGGTTTGTCTGGCATTGTAAGACAGGATGGCGAAATCGTCAGTGTTGATAAGGCTACATTGTTGTCCGTCCTTGCCAACATGGATATCTCTGGTCTCGATATTTCTATGGACGGAGACCTTGTCGATGTTTCTTATGCGTATGCAGCCTTAGGCAATCTGCCGCAGATGTCTTTAGATACATTAGACATGGCCGTTGCTGCAAATGACTCGCTTTCTATTGGCGCTACAGTTAACATTCAGTATAATCTTTTGGATAATGGAACGGCAGTCACGAATCCAGGCGCAAGCGTGACTGTCCGCGACCTGTTTGCGCATATTGGCAATGTTGGCGGAATGGCTCGTTTCATGAATCTGAATGTCCTCGAAATTGCTGATTCAGGAAATTCGCCAATGGATGTCCATCTGGGGTTTGATGAAAATAACCCGTCCGTTGACTTGGATTTGGAATTCCAGCTCGCTGCCAACAATGGATTCCCCTTTGAATTCAATAATACGACGGATTCAATAAAAGTCGGTCTTGATGATAATGACGAAATATATGTGGAATTACCGGAGTTGAAACTTGCCAGTGGTTTCGATGATTTCTCAATGACGCATATTATTGAGGGAATCGATTTTACTCAAGTTCCCTTTATAAGTAATCCGAAGTTTAAAGTGAGGCATCATCAACATGTGTGGAAGCATTTAGGCAGCCTTGCTAGATGATTCTC
>NZ_MWQG01000050.1:0-19316 GCF_002210365.1 Fibrobacter sp. UWH1 | reverse complement strand
TTCTTCGTCAGAAGCATCCTTGGGAACAACAACTTCAATGGTATCCTTGCCAACAACAACTTCAATGACCTTGCTGTCATCAGGTACAACATACACCGGAGTGTACTTGTCGTCGCCATCGGCGTCTTCCCACTTGCCGTTGAAATCACGACCAGCTTCATCCTTGGCAGGAACAACAACGGCAGGATCAGTCTTGGCAGCCTCAGCTACAGCGTCATTAATCTTGTCGCTGATGTCATCGGCGCTATCGCCCTTCTTGATGCCAACGGGGATGTCCTTGCCTGCAACTTCAGCCTGGACAGTCTTTTCGTAGACAGGTTCGTAATTGCCATCCTTGTCCTGTTCCCATTCGCCATTGAACTGGTAGCCGTCTTCATCCTTGTCGCCAACGACAGGCTTGGTTACGACTTCGTTAATCTTCTGTTCAACTTCTTCGTCAGAAGCATCCTTGGGAACAACAACTTCAATGGTATCCTTGCCAACAACAACTTCAATGACCTTGCTGTCATCAGGTACAACATACACCGGAGTGTACTTGTCGTCGCCATCGGCGTCTTCCCACTTGCCGTTGAAATCACGACCAGCTTCATCCTTGGCAGGAACAACAACGGCAGGATCAGTCTTGGCAGCCTCAGCTAAAGCATCATTAATCTTATCGCTGATGTCATCGGCGCTATCACCCTTCTTGATATCAATATCGATTTCCTTACCAGCAACAACCACCTTGATTGTTACAACATCATAAACAGGAACATAATTACCGTCCTTATCCTGTTCCCATTCGCCATTGAACTTATAACCATCGCCATCCTTGGCGGGAACTACAATTCCGGCATCCTTCACAGCATCGTTAATTTTCTGATTAACGGTTTCCTTAGAATCATCCTTTCTGACGGTAACATCAACTTGAGAACCACCCACTACAACATGAATATTCTGGTCTTCACGAGGAATGGCTTCGTATTCGGGAACATATTCGCTACCATCTTCCTTCCAATGACCATTGAATTCATAAACGAAATCATCATCGGACGGTTTTTCGGGAACCTTCAAGTCAGAATTCGGATCACGGAGCAGTTCGTTAATCTTTTCTTCAATTTCATCCTTTGAAGCATCTTCACTTACAGTGACCGTAATCTTATTTCCTCCGAGATTAACCGTCACATCAATCGTTTTCTCGGTCCACACAGCCGTATAGGAAACATTTTCTGCAGGCATCGTTTCCGGGACACTCGGATTCCAACCAGAGAAAGTATAATGTTCCTTTTCAACAACCGGAGCATTCAAGGAAGTTCCATATGAAACTTCACCAGCTGCAGTTCCTGCCGTTGCAACACTGCCACCTTCAAGATTCCAAGCCAATTTAAACTTCTTGGGAGCAACATTGATTGTCACTACAACATTCTTCTTCGGCATCACAAAACTTGTCGTCTTCGTATCTAACGTCACATCACTGGAAGACACTTCAGTAATTTTATATCCATCATGAATCAACATTGTGGGATACTTGACATTCACATCGGAAGCGCTAGACACATCTAGGTACCTAGCTTCCAGATATTCAGCAGCGTCAGTCGACGCAGCGCCAACAATCTTGAAAGTAACGGCATACAACGTCAAAGCGCTTTCATCCCAGGCAGGATACAACGTAACAGATGCATTTCCCTTATAGTAGCTTTCAAGATCATAGAACTTTTTACCACCATCAGAAAGAGACCAACCAATTTGATTGACTGTCGTTTGTACAGAGCAATTTTTACCATCCTTATCACATTTGTAGACATTTCTCGTGAAGACTTTTCCAGCCAATTTAACGGAATCCCCGTGATTCACCAATTGTGCGGCAGGAACTTCACCGACGCCATCAGTACCTTCGGCATAGTAGACGTAGTAGGATTTCACACTCCACTTGGCATAGAATTTCTTATCACCAAAGGAACCGGTAAGAATCGTCTTAATGGCTTCGCCATTAAAGTCAGCATTGTCATACCAGCCAATAAAATCATAACCATCCCTGGACGGATTCTGCAAAATAATGTTTGCAGATTCAATCGTATAGGACACAGGATTAGCAATATTATTCACGCCATTTTCACCCAATTCATAAAGAATGGCGTAGCTGACGGGAACCCACTTTGCATACAATTTCAAATCATTCAAAACCGTTTTTTCGAAATCATAAGGCAAGCCCTTGCCATCGGCAGAGGTGTACCAACCATCAAACTTATAACCATCAGCAATTGGATCTTCGGGTCTAAAAGCCGTTGAATGTTCCTTCACACGATCAATAGCCGGAGTTTCACCATGTCCATTCACATCATAGATGACGGAGTAATAAACTATCTTCGTCTCTTCCCAAACAGCATAAACATTAACATCACCCTCAGCCGCACCAAGGCTCTGAACATCAACAGCATCACTTGTCAAAGCCCAGCCCTTGAATGAGAAATACTTCGTATCTTCTCCGGTGCCTTCAGGAGCTCTAGAGGGAATTTCAATATCAGAAGAGACAATCACAGACTGTTTGGCAACTTTCTTAGCCAGTTCAGTCTTGTCACCAGCAAACTTACCACCATTAGAATGGAAGGTCACGGTTACATAGTCTTCCCACACGGCATACACCGTGCTAGAGCCAGACACCTTGCCCAGACTTTCATCCGGTTTTGTAGCAGAAGCATTCAAAGACCAACCGAGAAACTTCTTCTCGTCGCAAACAGGTTCCGTAATACCGGTAGATGTAATCGGACTATCAAACCTCAAAGCCTTGGAAGTAATGGCACCTGACGGGAATGCACAACCTGTACCGGCAGCGAAATAGATCGTGTACACAGTATTGTCAACATTATCGTTGGAAATACCGGTATTGGTGATATTGTCCGATCCGTTAGACCAAATACATTTTTCGCCACACCCTTCATTCAAATTTTCAACGGTTTCTGACGTATTTACATCAGGAAGACCTACACCGCTACCGGAATCGTTATTTTCGTTTCCGACAGGTTTATCAACAGTCTTATTGTCATAGTAGCTGTTCGCAATCGATCCTGTACTCACGATTTTCTGCCCCACAAGGCCGCCCAACGTACCATCGCCAGCATTGTAAACGCCATTGCCCCCATACACGCAACGTTCAATTTTTGCATTGCTAAGGGTTCCTGCAACACCGCCCACAAAGCTTGCGTTACTCAAGTTATGAATTTCAACAGAACTCAAGCAATCCTTTATCGTACCAGCAGTTGCATAGCCTGTTATACCACCAACACTCTGAGCCAAACCATCTGTAACAATAGAGCCGGAGGCATAACATCCACTGACCGTACCATCTTCCTGCCATGCGACAATAGTACCCACACTAATGGGGCGGCTTCCTCCTCTTTCCTGTATACCCGTAGCCTTAATTTCCACATTTTCAAGAACCACATTTTCAATCACAGCTTCTGTCGTTATCACACCGAACAGGGCCACATTCTGATCATCACTATCGATTTTCAAATTACGGATAGGATATCCTTGGCCATTAAAATTACCAACATACTGACGACCACTATTTTCATAACCCATCGGCTCAAAGTTTTCGGTACAGGTCATATCAATAGGACCAGTCACAATCGCATTAAGCCCGGCATTGGGGAAGGACGCCTCAAATTTTATTATAAGGGAGCCTTTTTTCTGGCATTTATTGTCGCCATACACATAGTCATAACCAGACGGGCAAACAACCGTGTTTACCAAACGGGAAAATTCCACCAAGTTTTCGCACGTTGCAATGACCTTGTACGTTTTACTACTGACCGTGGTATCTTTAAGCGCAGCAAAAGACTGACCTACCAACAGCAGGACAAACAAAACAGACAAAAAAACACAATTAAGCGATTTCATAAAAAAAGCGCCTCCATTTACGTTAAAAATAAGCATTTACCCCCAAAATAGGGAGCAGCCACCCATTATATGTGACCAATGACACCCAAGAAGCACTCCAATTTGGAACAAACGAGTCAAATTCATCAAAAATAAGGGATAAAATGCGGGAAAAAGGACATTTTCTCGAAAAAACATTTGCACGACAAGCCAACATTGCGTAAGTTTAGTGGTAGTTTTTGCTTATCTCGGGAGTTTTTTCAAATGGCTTTAATTCGAAAAATACTGACATTCTTGGCCTTCATGGCTGCGGTCGTCTTGGCTGCGCCATCTATGCCGGCAACATCTGTGGAGAAGACACAGAAGGTTCTACAGGCAAAGTCCAAGACCTCAAAGAGTGCCAAAAAGGCAAAGAAATCCAAGAAGAAGAAAAAGAAAAAAGAACAGGCAGAACAGGTTGTCGAGACTGCTGAAGAAGAATCCGCAGCAGAATCTTCTACAGAAGCCGTTGAAGATAACGCCGAAGAACAGACCGCCGAGGCCGAAGTTCCGCAGGAAGAACAGTCTGACCTTGAAAGTGCATTTGAGGAAGTGCAGTCCAGTGCCGCACCGGAACAAGCACCCACTCCCCCGGCAGAATCCGCACTTCAACCTGTTGCAGAACCGACTCCGCAACCTGAGGCCAAGCCCGCAGCACAGCCCGCCCCTCAACCGGCTGCACAGCCCGCAACACAAGCATCAGCACAGCCGGCAGCCAAGGCAACTGCAGTTAATCCGGCGGTACTGAACACGAAGCCCGGTCAGCAGACATTTATCCTGAGAGGCACCTCGACACAGGCGACCACTGCAGCAGTTGCAGACACAGCAAACAAGGTTGAAGACGAGACTCTCACCGAAAAGAAGACTTACGCCAACCGCTTCAAGGCCATGCGCAAGAAGAAGAGCGTCGCGGAATACGACAGCACCCAGAACGCCATCAGAGACAGCATCGCCTCGATTACCTACAACTTCGGTCTTTCCTTTATCGGAGGAAGAGCCAAGGACAAGCGTTTGGGCAATCTCGAAGAAAACAGCGACTGGGACGGAAACTTTGGCGTATATCTTTTCTATCGATACTACTTTACCAGTTTCTTTGCCTTGCAGGGACGCCTTGGCGCCATATACCGTTATGCAAGATTCACAAAGAATGACGAAATCAAGGACGGAATCACATACAAGGAAACCCAATTTGACGTCAACAACAAGCTTACCGTAGACTATCATGACATCGCCGTTGACGCTCCTCTTACACTGAAACTCGGAGCTCACACCGGCCACACAACGTTCATTTTCCTCAGCCTTGCAGGGGATATCACAAAGTCCATTTTCGACCAGATCAATACAACTCGCGAATATACCGTAAAGCATCCGTCCAAGGAACTGAAGAAAGACCTGGCCGTTCTTGAAAGTAAAGGACTTTATCCGGCCTACGAAAACTACACTGTTGAAGGTAATTTCTACATAGACGACTGGGAGTTCAGCAGTTGGGCCGGCGCAGGCATCGACTGCAAATACATCTCTGTCGAATACCAGGTACTCCTCGCTGCTGGTTCCACCAAAGACAATCATAGATTCCACGCCATTAACCATGGTGGCATGCCCTCATGGCGCGTAATGGTGGATTTGAGTCTAAAGTAAGGAGGAATTATGAGATTTAATTTTATCAAAAAACTTCTTGTAGCATCTGCAATTGCATCTACCGCCGTTATTTTTTCCGCCTGTAGCGAAACAAGTGTTATCGAGGCCGAAAATGAAATTCTTAGCGAACACAAGGGTCCTAAAAAAGGTCTCCTGGATTCCTTGGAAGCCAACTTGGGCCGCGTAGATCTGTATAACTGCCTGGCAACCTACAGCAAGGAACGCTGCTCCAATTTCTACAAGAAATTCGGTTCCTACGACTGTCCGCAGATTTCCAATCCGTACTACAACGACGAGGGCGAATACACCTACGACGATGGTTCAAAGGACACTACGGGCAACGTCACGCCGCAAGATACTAGCAACGTGACACCCAAGGATACCGTTGTGGAAGTCTACTACCTGCAGGAAAACAAGAACATCACCATTACGCTGAAGTCCTTTAAGCAGAAGTCAGACAAGGCCAGCAACCCGATGGTTCGTTTCAAGGTTGAACTGTACAGCGACAGCGTCAAGGCGAACACCCTTTCAACGGGAGTGCTACCCCTAGAACTTGAAGAAAAGAAATGGCGCGATACGACTTCCTTTGACCCCATTTCGGTTGTCCGCGGCATTGACGAAATCAGGATTTGCCCCGTCGTTATCAGCCAGACAGGCGATGACGAAGAAGACGAAATCGTCAGTTCTGGCCGATGCATGTCAGCAAAGGATATCGGATACATCAAGGATACGGAAACGTTCCTAGATGACGAAGATAACGACGATTACGCCATAACCTGGGAAGCAAAACTTTACTAAAAGCAAAAAGGCATTCCGCGATAAAACGGAATGCCTTTTTTAGTTACTTTGAGCAGTTATTTCTTGGACAGTTTCTTCAGCAGTTTATTGACGTCTTCAAAGCCTTTCTGGGCTTCGTCAGCGGCAATAGCGGCACCAGCGATAGTTCCCTGGATAAACACCTTGAACAGCAGGGACTGAACATCCACATCGCTCACTTCTTCCTTGGAGAAGAAAGCTTCCATTTCGTCGGCGGCATTTTCGAAGTATTCGCTCTTGAGAGCTTCGACAACAATGGCACCCATGGCCGGGTTTGCATTCAGTTCAATGTCAAAGCCTTCGGATTCTTCAGCTGCAGCAGGCTTTGCAGCAGCCTTCGGAGAAGCCTTCTTTGCAGCGGGCTTTGCGGCAACTTTCTTTGCTGCAGTTTTTGCAGGAGCTTTCTTGGGAGCAGATTTAGCAGCGGACTTTTTTACAGCCATAATTCATTCCTTTTTTGAAGTTCTTTATTTTCAATTTAAACAAAAAATCTTGAGACCGAACGGACTTTATACAAATAGCATAAACAAATCGCAATTTGTATAAAAAAATCCCCGATTGATCGGGGACTTTTTAGCTAGATCCTTCGCCCTACGGGCTCAGGATGACACGCTGCGCGTGACCGCTTACTTCTGCAGATTCAGGCTTGCGTTTGCAGCGCCGTAAAGGCTGATGCTATAATCCTTGATCACGTACACCGGAATCTTGTTCAGAAGCGGGCGGATGTTGGGGTTATAGTTCTTTTCGAAGTACTGCATGAACAGGTTATCGCGTTCCAGCCAGCGCAGATCCTTCTGTACGGTACCGCCAGCCAGGTAGAAGCCACCCAGCGGGAGGAACAGGGTTGCAGCGTCGCTAGCAAAGCGGGCCAGCATCTTTACGAACAGGCGCATCATTTCGGCGGCCACCGGATCGTTGTCGCTGGCGCGGGAAATGTACTTGGGGCGATCGTTGGGTTCGGTCTCTTCGATCTTCTGGAAGTATTCGTTGTTCGGAACGCCGCGGGTTTCCTTCCACCATTCGTACATGTTGCGAAGACCCATACCGGAAACCAGAGGTTCTACACCGGGAACAACGCCAAGCTTCTTTTCCATGTAATCGTGGAATTCCTGGGAGTCCTTGTCGAAAGGTGCGAAAGTAGAGTGGCCACCTTCAGAAGAAGCGGGAATGTACTTCTGACCGTCGAATGCCAGGAAGCCAACGCCCATGCCGGTACCCGGACCAATCACAGCCTTGGTTGCTGCCTGGGGAGCGGGAGTGGATCCGTCGGTGTGGACCAGCTTGTGGATCTGTTCCGGATCGTCCACGTCCAGAGTGGGGATACCGTAGCTGATAGCCATGAAGTCATTGATCACGAGAGTGGGAATGCCCGTTGCAGCAGAGATGGCATCGCCATCCACAGACCAAGGGAGGTTGGTCATGACGCACTTGTTATTGGCAACAGGACCGGCAGCGCTAATGCAGATGTGGCTCACCTTAAGGTCAGCGCGAGCTTCTGCAGCCAGCTTAAGGGTTTCGCGGATGGGAGCATCCAGACCGTCAATGTCTTTGGAGGGACATACGGTTTCGAGAATCAAGGTGAACTTTCCATCCTTGTAGCCAACAACGCCAAGGTTGGTGTTGGTACCGCCGATATCGCCAGCCAAAACCAGACGATCAAACTTTGCATCAGGATTACGCCATTTAATTTCCATAATAAAACTCCGAGTTTACGGTAAATAATTTACCCCTTGTAATCTAGTATAAGATTAGACGTTCCATGTTTAACGAATAAAATTTTCCCTTATAAATAGATGTTTTTTGGGCCCTACGTTCTTAATTATTGTTCTTTAAACAGCGGAGAGACCAAGCCCAATTCTTGAAAGCCGCAGAGCCCTTATAATACTTCAGGGTCTTGTAATCGGTGGAATAGCTAAAGAACACCACATAGACTCCGGTATTGTACGTTTCGTTAACACTCCAAAGGCGGGAATCCTGGCCAAAATACGAAGGGTAAACTTTTGAATCGTAATAAATGAAACTTCCTACAGGCAGTATATTCAGCCCTACAGAGTTAATTCCCTTCGGAATTTCAACTTTCACACGGTCATCGCCAGAACCCATCCAACCATAGCCATCGACCCACAAGCTATCAGACTTCAGGTGTTCGGATATAGAATGCGAAGAATCGGGGTCTATGTTGGTATAAATGTAATCTTCGAGGGCATACCATTCATGGTGATTGGGAACGTGCCAGCCGTTGGGGCAAGCTCCCTGATATTCCTTGGTTGTATCCACCACGGTTCCTACGGCACTAATCTCATTATACTCATCAGGGATATTCATGGCACTAGCCCATCTGTACACACGGCCGTACTTTTCACAATCGCCCTGAGTAAAGTCATCGGGACTCGTGGCGATACCGCCAGCACACCAGCTGCTATCAACGGCGTAGTTTAAATTTTGAGCCATCCAGGTTTGATTACCGATGGGGATGCTGCGATAGAACTGATCGTCACGATCATCCACAAAATATTCGTAATTGAATTTACCCATACGGACGTAGCGATCGTGAAGTTTGTTCTTATAACAGATCTTCTTGGCCTTATCGTATACAGTACCGCCGCAGGCAAGGACCGTCACATCATTCACGCAGGTCGCACTATCGGGATTATAGGTTTTGCCTCCGCACAGGGGATATACGTTACCCATATAACAGAATTGGGACTTTTCATCAAACTTATGATTGGCGCATTCCTGAAGAATTTTTTCTTCCGCAAGGTAAAGAGTATCTAAAATCGTGTCACGGGCGTAAACCGTATCACGAAGATAAAGTGTATCACGGACAACTACGGTATCACCATCTAAAACCAAGGTGTCTTTCTTGGTCACCACAACGGTATCGCCCTTCACGACCAAGGTATCTTTCTTGGAGACCACTACGGTATCGCCATTTTTGATAACGGTATCCTGTTTGGTTACAACGACCGTATCACCTTTTACGCGAATGGTATCACCTTTTATGTTGACGGTGTCTCTTACATAGACAGTATCTACACGACTCTGTTCGTCCTGAGAACCGGACGCACTGGTGGAATCCTCGCAGGCAAAAAAGAACATCGCAAGAAGTGATGTGACATAAATAAAAGGTACACGAGCGTTCCTCATGGGCAAACTCCTTTTTTCTCGTTAAAAATTAGCATTCCTTACCTGCAGATTCCCAAATCATTTGACAAAATCGGGGCTGAAAACGATAATCAAATAGAACAATCCTTTTTTTATAAAATATATTGCCCACTATGCTTCACTTAAAATTCGCACTGAATCTCGAGAACCTCGCCGACGAAATGATCAACGCCATTTCCACCAGCTGGAAGAACCCTTTCGTATGTCCAATAGTCGTGTTTCCGGATCCAAAACTGGAGCAGTGGTTCAGGCTCCGCTGGATTCAGAAGAAGGGCGCTCTGGCTGGCCTCAGCACCATGATGATCGACCGATTCCTCATGGAAATTCTGGTGGGTGACGACAACAGCAAAAAGAAGCTGACGGCAGATATGCTGTGCAATGTGATTCTCGCCTATCTGAAAATGGAAGAAGGTGGATCCTACAATTACGAAAAGCTGGGCGACGAAGTCCGTCGGTACTTGATTGTGGAAGACGCAGACGGCAAGGGCAAACTGGACGAGACCCATCTTTTTGATTTCGCACAGAAAATCGCCACATTGTTTTTGGAATACGAGACGAGCCGTCCCAGAGATTTTGTGAAGAACGCCGATGGCAGTGCAGCCGATGGGATTCTCGATAAGTGGAAACAGGGAGATTTACAACCTTTCTTTACAGGCAACCGCAATGGAGACGTGGCGGTCCGCGAAAAATGGCAGCAGAAATTGTACTCCGCCATTTTTCACCAGCACGGTAACAAGGACTCCCTTCTCACCCGCGTTTTTAAGAAAGAGGCAGAACGCAAGAATGATGACCAGATTACCTATCTGACCATCCCTTTCCTTTACTACAGTTGCTTCGATGAAAACGGCATCGCCAAATTCCATCTGGAAAAAATCAAGGACCAGCCCCTGTTCATTTTCGGTCTATCTGGTATGGGGCAGTTCTACCGGGTGATTCTTCATAAGTTTGCCGAGGAGCACGACGTTTTTGCCTACATCCAGAATCCCTGTATGGAATTCTGGGAAGATATTGCCAGCGATAAGATTGTTCGCAGGTGGGTTGCATCTAACGGTTCCTGGAATGATGAAAATGGCAACGAACTGAACAGCGTTAAACGCCGCATGGATGTAAATCTTGGCGAAGCGGGAAATAGCGTTGCAGAAGTCAGTGCGACCGATCCAGACGACATCCCGGAATATCAGAATCTCGCCGAAGAGGAGTCCGAAAACACACTGCTCTGCACCTGGGGAAGATCCGGTCGCGACAACATCAAGTTGTGGTGTCAGGCCGCAAATTACGATTTCGATTTTGACGCAAGCAATGGGAGTGCTTCATCGGCAAGCGACTTGCCCCAGGACACCCTATTGCATAAATTGCAGTACGCTATCGCCAACCGAACCAACATTATCGGCGAAGGGGCAACAGAAGAGAACAGCCTAACATTAACGGCAGCTCCCACAAAAATTCGTGAAGTGGAAGCTTTGCATTCCAGCATCTGCAAACTTCTGCAGAGCGGAGCCCGCATCAATGACATTCTGGTAGTTTCACCAGACTTGGATAGTTACCGCACAGCCATCAAGACCGTATTCGACCAGACTCCCGACCGAAAGGTTTCTGACGTGGCAGGCCATAACAATTCCGGCTACCTTCATATTCCATTTTCCATTGTTGATTCACCGGCCCACAGCTCTTTAACCGAAACCGCCCTACAGGATCTGTTCTCTATTTTAGAAGGAAACTCCATTGGACGTCCCCAGTTCTTTAGCTTGATGCGCAATCCTGTAGTGCAGCAAACCCGCGGCATCAAGGAAGAGGAAGTTAACGATTGGGAAACCTGGATTGAAGAAACCAATGTTTATCGCGACCGCAGTTCAAAGAAACAGGACTGGCTCGACGGAGTCCGCCGACTGCTTTTGGCCAAGATGACAAAAAATCTGGTGAAGTTCTCTGGCGAGGAAGACTCGCTAAAACCATACTCCGATATGGCCACTAGCAACAACGCCAGCCTTTGCCGCTTTGTAGAAGCCATTAACGATTTAAGAGACTGGATTGCCTTCGGTTCCCAAGGAAAAATTGCGGATCTTAATAAGCTGAACGATCACCTAAACGGATGGCTCGCCATGACTGGCGCTCCCGAAGGTCTTGGAGGAGAATCCATCATCTTCAAGCGAGTGACGGAATCCGTGGAAAATCTTCACTACCAGCTGGATACCGGCATTGAGGCCATTTCATGGAAAATTATCGAGCAGAGTCTGATTACGGCAGCCCAGGGATCCGCATATAGTTGCGGTAACCTGTTCGTGAATGGCATAACCTTCATGAAATTCATCCCTAACCGAATCATTCCTGTAAAGCACCTGTTCTTTATTGGTGGAGATTCCATCAACTTCCCTGGAGCCAAGCAGCAGAACACTTTGGACTTACGTAAATCCTGCCGCCCCTGGCCTGGTGATGGCTCCCCTATCTCCAAGCGACGCTACGCCTTCCTCTGTCAGCTCATGAGCGTAAGCGAAAGCTTCCATATTAGCTTTGTCGACCAGGACATTAAAAAGGATGCGGAACTTTACCCCACGTCCGTCGTCAATGACATCCAGAAATTTCTTTTGAAGAATGGCATCGCATGGAATAAAAAATCAATCTCGCTGGACGAGACCCGCGACACTACAGAACTGTTTACGCCCAGAAGCCTCCGTAACAAAAAGGCTTACGTAGACATGGTCCACGACGGAAATGCCAAGGCCCGTACCAACATAAAAGTTCGAGGTGACGAGTCTACTGACATCAAGAACATTGCCATCAAGATTCCCGAACGAGTTTCTCTGTTCCAGTTGTGCAAATTCCTGGAAGACCCATTTGAATTCCGAATCGGCCTGATGATGATGGAGCAAGATGATGACGATCCCGAAAAAGAATTTTTTGAACCGATTTTCTTTAACAAGTTGGAAGAAAGCAACTTACTGAAAATGATGCTGGCAGCAGAACTTTCGGGCAAGGAAGACGAACTGGAAAAATTCAAGAGGGATAGTCAGCTGAAGGGCAAGATGCCCGACCAGATTTTCAGTGAAAAAATCTGGAAAGACCTGAACGTAAAAAAGAACCTTATTCTTTGCCAGATGGGCGAAGAAAAAATTCAGGAACTCCGCAACGGCTGGACGTATAAAGACCGTTTGCAAGATCTGCAATTATTGCGTGGTGACGGAACCAAGTGGAACCTTTCCGGAACCATGGACTGGTGCAACAACAAGGAACTGGGAGATGTTACCGAAATCATTTCTATAACAACATCTAACCGCACTGCCGATAAAATCAATTTCAGTAAATACTTAAGCCCGTATATCAAGGCCTTGGCCCTTCTCGCCCTTAAATGCGAAAAGCATCCGGACTCGGCAAATAAGGAACAGACCATTGGCATTTCCATTTATTCTTGCGACGAGAATATCGGTGGCCCTGCAACAACATCTGTAAAAATGTCACCCGTTCAAGCTAGGGAAATGCTGGAACGTATATACAGCGAAGCCTACGGTTGCGAAAAGACAAGGAAGATGCCTTACAGTAAGGCTGTCCCCGCAGACCTTCTTGACACAATCAAGGAAAGCGACGATATATATGAGTACAGAGGAAAACTATTGGATGGTCCCTGGTCCTACTTCGGCAAGAAAGCACTTTTCGATCCGGTAAAGGATGTGGGATTCGATTCCGAGAATTTCAAGGAGCAGTGGGCAGAAGCGAAGGCCAAGATGAAGTCCCTTATGGAAATCAAGGCCTACGAAAAACCGGAAAAGCCTGCTAAAACAGCAAAGGGAACAAAATCCGCAACGAAGAAGGGGGCATAAGGTGAGCGACACATTGAAAAGTTTCAATCTGAAAAATTTTGATCCGAAACACAGCCTCTTTATCGAAGCGTCAGCAGGAACAGGCAAAACCTATACCATTCAGCTCATGGTATCCAAGCTGATTAGTCAAGGCACGCCTCTCAAAAAGATTCTTATCGTCACCTACACCGAAAAAGCTGCGGGTGAGTTAAAGGACCGTATCCGCAAAAAGATTAACGAAGTCCTTGAATTCAAAAAAATCAACAAGGATGACTCTGACGAACCGGAACTTTCCAAGGACGTATTGTCCCTTTTTGCCAAGGCAAACCAGGATGTTGACAACGCAGCGATCTTCACCATCCACTCCTTCTGTCAGAAGGCCTTGAAGGAATACGCCTACGACGCGGGCCGCCCCTTTGATATGGGTATGATCGATGATGCCGCGGTTACCACCTTGGTAGAACAGTATATTCGCGACCAGTGGGTCAATGACGAAAAATTCCAGAAACTTCTCGCATCTGAAAAAACAGAATCCTTGACCAACCAGTTAACGGAAACCATTGTCAGCGCCATCAACAACTATAAAGGCTGTTGTAAAAAAGGCGAAATCATTCCGTTAGACGGGCCCAGTCTTCCGAAAATCAATGGTCAGGAGGTCCCCCTAAGCGCTCTTGAAAAAATTTCTAAAGCCACCTGTTATAACGATTTGAAGTGTATTCCCGGTTTTGAAGATGAGCTGACTTTTTTCGACAGCGTTTCTAATACAGAAAAAAGAGCCACGGAGTTCACCGAAAAAATCAAGTCATGGACCAACGAAAGTCAGGACCTTCTTTTTAACGGCCACTCATTCACAACAAAATCATTCTCCGAGACAACCCTTCCCCATTTCAATGCAATCAAGGAAATCAGGGAACTGATCAAGAGCGCCCCAAAACACCTTTATCGCGCCCAGTACGAGGAATTTCTCTGCAAGCAGATTCCCATACTTTTTGACAAGTGGCAAAAAGCAAAGAAGGATGACAAAAGGCAATCCTTTAATGACATGATTCTTTCGGTACATAAGGCTATCACCGAAAGTGACAATCTCAAGGAAAAGTTGCGTCAGCAGTTCAACTTCGCCATCATTGATGAATTCCAGGATACCAATAAACTGCAATGGGATATTTTCCGCACAATCTTTTTGAAAGATCAGGGCAAGGCCGTCGAAGGTCATTCCATTTTTGTGGTAGGCGATCCAAAACAATCCATCTATAGTTTCCAGGGAGCCGACGTAAACGTCTATAAGGAAGCGATCCTGGAAATCAACAACGGAACTTCTCTCAACAACAACTTCCGTTCTACAACGGGAATCATTGAAGGTTGCAACGAACTGTTCAAGGGAAGTTTCTTTACTCCTGCAGAAAGCTCTCCCGAACTGGTAAAATTCCAACCATCTGGTGCTCCTACCAACGAAAGCCAAGTTAAAGTTCCGCCTATGATAAGCGGCAAGGAAGTTGCACCGATCTGGATTAGCGAAAACGAAATTTCCAGTCTGAATTTCGCACGTTCCGCTGTGGCAAAAATCGTAGACTGGTGTTCCTTCGAAAACGGAAAGACCAAGCTCCAGGTTTTCGACAAGAAAGATTGTCGCAAATACCGCAACGTTTCCTTCAAGGACTTTGCCGTACTGGCCCGTACTCGCAGCGAAATGGAAGTTATGGAAGATTCACTGCGACACGCAGGTATCCCTTTCAGTCGTTACAAAGACAACAACCTGTTTAACAGCCGTGAATGTGCCGAATGGATAGCCCTGTTCCGTGCCTTGAATGCTCCGGATTTTTCTGCATGGAACCGTAAACTTTTAAGTGAAGTTCTCATTACCGATTTCTTTAAGACGGTCTTTACCAAAAAAGACAATTCTTCTGAAGATCACAGCATGGATGAACTTCATTATGTTGACAGCAAGGTTTTTGACGACCCCAATAATAGGGAACGCAAACTGCTGAATGTCTGGCGAGACTTGGCTCTTAAGCGTCGATACGCCGAAATGCTGGAGCGTATTTATAGCGACACCCAGATTGAGCAACGTCTAATGGATATTTCCAAGTTGCAAAATTTGGCGAAGCTCCGTCAGATCGGAAACTACGCCGTAGAATTCCTTTATAGCCACAACTGTTCCCTGGAAGATCTAGTCCGTCACTTGGAAGGACTGGCTGCATTCCGTGATGACGCCGACGATGAAGACGGAAGCCTCGTTGAAAAGGGAACCGACTACGATGCCGTTCAGGTCATGACCATTCACGCCTCCAAGGGGTTGGAATTCCCCGTGGTAATTTCTGTGGCAGGATTCAAGGGCGTGAATAATCTTTCTAGAGGTCCCTTCCTGTATCATGACGACAATGGAATCCATTTGGGCTTAGGCAGCGACGCCAAGGAAATTCGCAAGGCAGAAGAACTGGAAGAATGGAAGCGTTTGTTCTACGTGGACTTTACACGAGCATCATCTATTCTAATGCTACCTCGCTACGAAAACTGGACCAAAAAGGACAAGAGCGGAGCCATTATTTCTGTTAAACCAGAATTCAAGTTTCTACATGATTCCCATAAGGAATTTTGTGAAAATGCCGTATGTATCGAAAATGCTGAAAACAGCGTTTTTGAATATCCCTGCTACACAATTCTAAAAACAGACAGCGATTGGAGCATTGCCGAAAAGAAAAAACTCGTACGGGAATATATTCTGCAGCCATTAAGCAAAAACAGTTCCTCTGCGGAATCCACAGACAATATCGAAGAGCTGATTCAGGAACAAAAAGGCATCATGGAAGACCTGCAGAAGCATGTGCCTCAGGCCTGCATTATGCAGTATTCCTACTCATCCCTTTCGGGCAAGGCCGACAACGGCATCAGCAACGAAGACGATACTCCCATCGATCAAGACGGCAACGAAGAATCTTCTGTGGCTGATGTTGCAGGCAAGAACAAGGTCTCCATCAAGAGTATTGATGTCAATGCACTAGATTGTACCCTTGCCTACGAGGAATCTCGCGATTATCAGAGCCACTACGAAGAAAATCTAAAGAAGTTCCCTCGCGGAAGCAAATTGGGTAACGCCATCCACCATGTCTTTGAACGAGCCAAGTTCTTTGAAATCGGACAACAGCTGCCTACTCTAGAAAGTGCCTTGGCAGATTCCAAATGCATAAATGTCGTCGAAGAAGAATTCAAGAACGAGGCGTTGCCTATTTGGAATCACAAGAAGGAATGGACTGACATCGCCATTGCCTACTTGTGGAATACACTGAATGCAAAACTACCCGCCATCGCAGGAAATTGCGCTACAGGAGAATTTTTCACCCTAACAGAAATTCCTCTGGAAAATCATAAGGCAGAAATGCAGTTCAACCTGAATGCAGGAACCTCCGAAGAGCTCCGCAGATTCTGCAAGGGTTTTATCGATTTGATGTTCGTGCGAACTGATGCCCAGGGCAACAACCTCTACAGCATTCTGGACTGGAAATCCGACGTTCTGGAGGAAAATCGCTATACACCAGAAGCCTTAAAGGAACGCGTTGATGCAGACTATTCCATTCAACGAGTGCTATACAGCTACTGCCTTATTCAATGGCTGAAACAGTTCTATGGAGAAGGTACTGCAGAAAACCTGACTGAAGAAGAAATCTTCAACAAGCATTTCGGCGGCATCTACTACGCATTTGTCCGCGGCACCCAGGGCGGAACAGGCAAGGGAATTTACGCCCAGACCTGGAAATGTTATGACGATCTTAAAAATGCCTATGGCGAAATCAAAAAATTGATGAGCAAGTAGGAGGCAACATAATGAACTTTATTGAAACAGAAAACTTTGAAGATTTCTACAACGCATTAAAGGAAATGCGTGGGATTTCCGCCATCGACAAGCACCTTCTCTCTTTGCTGTTTGACATTCAGCCGGATATCAGCCTGAAGGTACAGAAGTTTCTCGCACTCTGCTTTTCGTTGCTGGACGATGGCAATACCCGCCTGCCTCTTATCGCCGAAGAATTTTTTGAAATGTGGTCCAAGAAGTGGCAAGGCCTTGTGCAATTGAGCATCAGCGCTTCTGAAACAGAAATAGACGAAAACAACTTCCACGCACCGCATGAATTTTTGGACATTATAGACGCGGGAATCTCCGAATTCAAGAGCCTAAAATTTTCTGAAATCGTAGAAGGACGCCTGGTAAACGAAGCCATTGACAATGATAACTATTCTAAGCCATTTATCATCACCACCGGCGTAACGCCCTACCTTTATTTTGCCAAGCATTTCAATGCAAAATGTCTCATTGAAAAGTCGGCAGCACTTCTGTTCAAGAACGGCAGCAACCCTTCTGCTACATCAATCAAGAAATGCATTGATGAAATTTCAAAAATTAGAAAGCCTATAAACGGTAAACCATTCCTGGTCAATGAACAACAGGCAACGGCAATCCTTCGCGGACTTTCTGAGAATTTGATTATTACAGGTGGCCCGGGTACGGGTAAAACCACCGTGGTTCTCTACATCCTGTGGAAGCTATTGCAATCTAACAGCGATATGCTGGACTGGTCTATCTATTTGGCAGCCCCCAGCGGCAAGGCTGCAGACCGTATGCGAGAAAGCCTTTCTGATGGTCTTTCCGCCATCAACGACGAAATCCGTGAAAGCGAAGAAGGCGCTCCCATATTCAAGAAGCTGAAGGATCTGGAAAGCAGCACTATTCACCGTTTGCTGAAATTCTCCCGAGAAAAAGGCGACTTTCATTACAACAAGAATGAACAGTTTTCCAAAAATTCCATCTTCGTCATTGACGAAGCCAGCATGATCGATATTGAAATGTTCGCCGCCCTGTTGCAGGCCATTCCCGAAGGTGCACGTCTCTTTATTCTTGGTGATCCGTACCAGTTGCCCTCTGTGGATTCGGGAGCAGTTCTGGGAGAAATCCTAAAGGCCAAAAACAGCGCTCGCAACTTTACTGTCAAACTAGAAATATCAAACCGTTTTACCGATGATTCCCTCATCGGACGCCTGGCTCACGAAATCAAGACTGTAGCCGAAACCAAGGACATCGGCAACTTCAAGCCCCATAATTTCCTGTTGCATCCGGCCCTCTGTTCCGAAGGCGATACAATGTCTAGTGCAGACAACGGTTCCGAAAAGATGAAGGACTTGGTTTCATATTACCGACTGGAATCCGAAAGCGAATGTAAGACCGCCAAAAAGATCGAGGAAAAACGCATCGAAAAAATCGTAAATGCCTGGGTCAGCAACTTCAGCAAACTTTCCCAGTTAGCAGAACAGGTTCACCCGAACAAGGCCACTGGCGAAACAGAACTCCGTGATGAACTCTGGAACTTGAGCCTCACCCAGCGCATGCTTTCGGCAGAACGTCGCGGCCCCCGCGGTGTTGAAAACCTGAACAAGAAAGCTTGCAGTAAACTCCGCAGCCTCTGGAAGAAATCCAAACAGACTGCGCGAGAAACAGAACCCACCGAAACTATAGCCATTCAGGATTCCGGATATTTCCCCGGTCAACTTTTGATTATCACCCAGAACCAAGAAATGTACAAGTTGTACAATGGTGATACCGGTATTGTAGTTTTTGATGGGCATACTCCCTACCTGATGTTAAAAAAAGCGCCACCTCAGGATTCCAACATCCAAAGGGACAACTATGTATTCTATCCCATTGCGGTTTTGCCAGAAGAAGCCATTGAAAGCGCCTTCGCCATCACCATCCATAAATCCCAGGGATCCGAATACAAACATGTAACCATGTACCTCCCAAAGCAGAAGGGCCACCCCCTATTAACGAACCAAATTCTGTATACGGGCATTACCCGCGCCAAGGAATCTGTAACCATAATAGCCTCCCCCGAGACCTTCAAGGCGGCTTGTTGCACGGTCACCGAACGCGAAACAGGGATTGAGTTGTAGTTTTTTCCAAAAAAAAGGGCTCTTCATCAACATGTGTGGGTGGCTTCGCCACCCTTTTTTGTTGACATTCGC